>NZ_NPDG01000120.1:0-2874 GCF_002272225.1 Bacillus sp. 7894-2 | reverse complement strand
CAGCCTTTATTTATCATAAAAAAACCCTTCCCCTCGCCAACTTAATTTTATTAATTTAGATGAATAGATATGTTGATATATGAGATATAACAGCAAATTAATGCGAAATAAAGTATTTTTATACATTTATAACTTAGTAGATTTTCAGAATTTTTGTCTCTCACCCTTTATTATGTTATGATAATTAACGTCTTTTCAAAACGGACCTTTCCCCGGAATGTTTTTTCCGCAAATAAAAAACTGTATGCTACTGTATAAAAAGGTTTTTTTTCAACCAATAATTTAATGGGGACAATAAGAGAAAATGGAGGGGTGAACAAATGGATTTCACTATGGCAACGTGGTTTTGGCTTCTAGTTCCAATGCCATTATTGATCGTACTATCGGGCATAACTCTATTTACTGAAAAAGGAGAGGATAAATAAACATGGATATAAATATACCAACGTTAACATCAATAATAATCTATCTGGTCGGCATGCTGCTGATTGGTGTGCTTGCAGCCAGAATGACTAAAGATTTATCTGATTATGTTTTAGGCGGCCGAGGGCTTGGACCGGGTGTTGCAGCCTTGAGTGCAGGGGCATCCGATATGAGTGGATGGCTGATGCTTGGATTGCCCGGTGCCGTATATTTAGGCGGTATGGGAGAGATTTGGCTTCCAATTGGATTGTCTGTCGGCGCATATTTAAATTGGCAGTTTGTGGCCAGACCACTGCGTGTTTACACGGAAGTAGCCAATGATTCTATTACAGTACCCGGTTATTTTGAAAACCGATTCCACGATACATCAAAAATATTGCGTGTTGTTTCGGCAATTGTTATTTTAATCTTTTTCACTTTCTATACTTCATCCAGCCTTGTCGGCGGTGCCATCTTGTTAGAGAACTCATTTGGGATGGATTACACACTCGCACTTTGGGTTGGTGCTGCTGTAATTTTGTCATACACATTGTTTGGCGGGTTCCTTGCAGCCAGCTGGACAGATTTCGTTCAAGGGATTTTAATGTTCCTTGCCATGATTATTATACCGATCATTGCCATTCAGGAGCTTGGCGGATGGAATGAAACGATGCAGAAAATCGGATCTATTGATACTTCTTATTTAGATGTCTATTCCGGTGCCACTTTTGTTAGTGTAGTTTCACTATTAGCATGGGGATTAGGTTATTTTGGACAGCCTCATATCCTTGTCCGCTTTATGGGATTAAGATCTACCAATGATGTTCCAAAAGCACGTTTTATCGGTATGACCTGGATGATTATTTCCTTATTCGGAGCTCTATTTGTAGGTTTTGCAGGTATCGCATATTTTGCAGATTCTCCGCTGGCCAATTCCGAAACCGTGTTTATCGTGTTTTCACAAGTGCTATTTAATCCTTGGGTAGCTGGATTTTTATTAGCAGCCATTCTCTCAGCAATCATGAGCACAGTTGACTCTCAATTGCTCGTTTCTTCAAGTGCATTGGCACAGGATTTCTATAAATCCATCTTCAGAAGAAATGCTTCCCAAAAGGAAGAAATGATTGTTGGCAGAATTGCTGTACTGGGCATTGCCATAATTGCCATTTTCCTAGGCTATAACCCTGACAGCAAGGTGTTGGAGCTTGTCAGTTATGCCTGGGCCGGATTTGGTGCAGCCTTTGGGCCTGTCATCATTCTCAGCCTGTTCTGGAAACGCATGACGCGTAATGGCGCACTGGCAGGCATAATTGTTGGTGCTGTAACAGTAATTGCTTGGGCACAGCTTACCGGCGGACTGTTTGATCTGTATGAACTGGCGCCTGGCTTCCTATTTGCAGTTCTGGCGATTATCGTTGTCAGCCTTCTGGATAAGGCACCATCAGCAGAAGTTCAGGAACAGTACGATCAATATAAATCTGTTCTTAAAAAATAAGTGAAGAAACCCTCTTCCTATGCGGAGAGGGTTTTTTGTATTTTCCCATACAGGAATAGCCTTTAGCTTGTGGTTGCCGGAGAAATATAATGAAGGCAATATTAAATTACTTCCGCTCCAAGGGTGTTTGCAAAATGCCTTAAAGCCCACTCATGGCCCTCCTGGTCAAAGGATGCGACAGCATCTTTATAAACCACAATCCTAAAGCCCTTATTATAAGCATCAACAGCTGTATGCAGGACGCAAATGTCTGTGCATACACCTGCCAGGTGCACTTCCTCTATGCCGCGTTCTCTCAGTTTTATTTCCAGGTCGGTTCCTGCGAATGCGGAATATCTGGTTTTATTCATGAAATAAACATTTTCAGCGTCCTTGTTCGTTTCAAAAACCCGCTGCAAGGAACCGTAAAGATTTCTCCCTTCCGTGTTTCTGATATTGTGAGGGGGAAATAAATTCGTTTCCGGGTGATGGGTGTCTCCTTTATCATGAACATCAATGGCAAAAACAGTGTAATGCCCGCTTGCGATAAACTCTTGTGTGAGCTCTGAGATTTTCTTTTCCAAGAGCTGTCCAGGCCTGCTGCATGTCAGGGCACCGTCTTCAGCAACAAAGTCATTTGTGTAATCAATATTGATCAGGGCTTTAATTGGCACTTTTTCATCACTCCAATCTGCAGTTCTTCTTTCATCATATACCTCAGCGGACTGAATATCCAACTAAAAAAAGAACAGCAACCAAGTTGCTGTTCCCGCCTCCGAATGGAGATCTATTAGTACATTTCAGAAGTAGTCTTCGCCTGCATGTGCAGAAGAATGTAGTCAGGACCGCCCGCTTTAGAATCGGTTCCGGACATGTTGAATCCGCCGAATGGCTGGTATCCAACGATCGCACCTGTACAGCCGCGGTTGAAGTATAGGTTTCCAACATGGAAATCTTCACGCGCTTTTTGGATGTGCTCACGGTTCTGTGTGATCACC
>NZ_NPDG01000119.1:0-647 GCF_002272225.1 Bacillus sp. 7894-2 | reverse complement strand
GCCCTGGTCGATGACAGGACCCATGTAATTGCTTTGGTCTTCAGGGTTGCCCTGTGTTAATTCGTTCGTCAGTTCAACCACACGGTTCAGAACTTGATCGTATACATCTTCTACGATCACCGCACGGGAGCAGGCAGAGCACTTCTGGCCGGAGAATCCGAACGCAGATGCCACGATGGAAGTCGCCGCCAATTCAAGGTCTGCTTCTTTGTCGACAACGATTGTATCCTTGCCGCCCATTTCAGCGATGACGCGCTTCAGCCAGATTTGGCCATCGTTTAATTTAGATGCGCGCTCGTTGATGCGAAGACCAACATCGCGTGAACCTGTGAATGAGATGAAGCGAGTATCTTTATGGTCAACCAGGTAGTCGCCCACTTCTGCACCGCTGCCAGGCACGAAGTTCAGAACGCCCTTCGGAAGGCCTGCTTCTTCCATTACTTCAACAAATTTCGCTGCCACAACAGGTGTTGTAGAAGCTGGCTTTAATAGAACAGTGTTTCCTGCCACAATCGCTGCAACAGTTGTGCCGGCCATGATCGCAAGCGGGAAGTTCCAAGGAGAGATGATGATGCCCACTCCCAATGGAATGTAGTCATAACGGTTATATTCGTTCGGACGGCTGTTAACAGGAACACCGTCTTTGA
>NZ_NPDG01000118.1:0-10795 GCF_002272225.1 Bacillus sp. 7894-2 | reverse complement strand
AAATGCGCTCTCCGCCAATTAAAAGATCATAATCCTGGCCCAAATAGCTTTCTACAGTTTGTAAACCCTTTAAATATGCTTCACGATGTTCTTCTTCTTTAAAGTTCGTGAATGGCTCATGCTTATAAGGTTGTACCATTTTTACCGCCTCCTGAGTATACAAATATCAAACGCCAGATAGTAGCGCCCCGTCCCGCTCAAAACATGCTGGAACAAGGACTGCCATTCTCTTAAAACGTTTTCATCCAAAGACTATATTAACATGAAAATAACATTATCTTCAAACATTCTCCGCTGATGTTATATATTAACATCTAAAGAGCGAAATTGCGGCTTCTCTTAGAAGGATAAGGAGTTGAAGGCTTATGGTTCAGGGTTGGATAAAACTGTTATATATTTTTTTTAGTACTGTTCTCTTAAAACACAAAAACCCAGAAGGTGCTTCTCATGCACTTCTGGGTACCTGGTTTTCTAATGATAGATATGGACAAAAGGTTCACTTTGGTCTGCTTTCCGGACTACAATCGCTTCCGGGCCGTTGACTGATGAGATGTTTACCTGGACTGAGATGTATTCAGGGAAGTGTTTGACAACAAGCCCTGTTACATATTGGGTAAACCCAATACCTTCTGCTTTCCCATAGAATTGGATTGGGATATCAATGTTGATTTCCTGCAATTGGTCCTGGGCATAGAAAGCCTTCCCGATAACTCCATTGAAGTTAGGGAAGTATGTTTCCACATCCTGTTTAAAGTTAAGAAAAGCGGTTAAATCATCACGATGATTTTTTTCGGCTGCGCTTGAAGGGAACAGGACATATTTCTCGCTGATCTTTTCCCATCCGCCCAGCTTATTGCTTCCTTTGTCTGCCTTAGCATATGCAAAAAAGCTTCCCGGCACAACCGAAGTCCTTGCCTGCTGTTCAAACAAAGCAATGGTTACCGGCACATCCTTCAGACCCTTGATTTGCCGTATTCTCTGAAGGACTTCTTCAGCCATCTTTTTGCCTTCCTGTTCAAGAACAGCCCGTTTAATATCTGTCTCAAAAGTAGCACCATATTGCTCTTTCTGATAATAATGAACAGAGTTCATGGCAAGACCTATCACAACTCCGCCAAGACCCACTTTTCCATCATCGTTTTTCAGCAGATAGTTGTGCTCAAGTATATGTGCCAGGTATATCGGGCTTTTTTCATTATTTTTATCAATATCTCCGCCATCGGCAATCATTGGATTTAAGCCAATGTTGTCTTCCGCTTTCAGCTCGCGTTCCTTCAGCTGATCGTCAGTGAATTTGCGGTTCAGCCACGCCTGAACTGTTCCTCTTTTTAAATACTGGCCTTCCTGGAATAAGTATTTATCCGGATCAAATGAGTTTTGTGCCACACGCATTAGTCCTGTCTCAAATTCATTAATGTCATATTTAGTGCTTATATTATTGACCACAAGACCTCTGGACTCACTTGGTTCAAATGGCAGCAGCGTTCGATAATACTTGTCTGAAATTTTATAGTTCGGAATGATTGCCTTATCCTTTTCGTTCTTGTCTTCCTGAACAACTTCCTCTTGGCTTTTAAAATTAGGCGCACAGCCAGCAAGAAGAAGGGTCAGGGATAAAGCAAGCATCATGAGTTTTTTCACGGAGCTTACACCCTCTTACTTATTTAATTCTTCAACCAGTCTCTCCTCGTTCCAAACTTCTACACCCAGCTCCTGGGCTTTCGTCAGTTTGGATCCGGCGTCTTCTCCGGCGATTACTACATCTGTTTTCTTGCTGACGCTTCCGGATACTTTGCCGCCAAGCGCCTCTATTTTATCTTTTGCTTCATTTCGGCTCATGATTTCAAGCTTTCCTGTCAGAACGACCGTTTTCCCTGCAAAAAAGCTATCTGAGCTTTCGGCTGAAACTGGCTTGGGACCATTATAAGCCATGTTGACTCCGGCTGCTTTCAGCTCGGCAATCAGTTCATGGGCTTCCTCTTGTTCAAAGAAGGAAACAATGGAGTCCGCCATTTTTTCACCAATTTCATTAATTGCTGTTAAATCATCCCGGGACGCTTTTTCAAGTGCCTCCATATGGCTAAACTCCTTGGCAAGCGTTTTGGCTGCCTTTGCTCCCACATGGCGAATACCCAGGCCAAATAACAATTTTTCAAGAGAATTCCCTTTGGAGGTTTGAATGGCCTGAAGAAGATTATTTACCGATTTTTCACCCATCCGTTCGAGCTGGATGAGCTGATCATAGGTTAATTTGTAGATATCTGCCACATCTTTAATCAGATTTTCGGCAAATAATTGGCTGATCACTTTTTCACCAAGACCATCAATGTTCATGGCGTTACGGGAAACAAAATGAATAAGGCCTTCTCTGATTTGTGCCGGGCACTTCGGATTGATGCAGCGCAAAGCCACTTCACCATCAAGACGGACCAGTTCGCTCTCACATTCCGGACAATGTGTCGGCATATTAAAATCCTGCTCCTCACCCGTTCTCCTGTCTGCCAGTACATTCACTACTTCGGGAATAATATCGCCCGCTTTTTTCACAACCACCTGATCGCCAATCTTAATATCTTTTTCGCGGATCAAATCTTCGTTATGAAGTGAGGCCCTCTGGACAGTCGTCCCGGCAACACGGACAGGCTCCAGAAGCGCAGTTGGGGTAACTACACCCGTGCGCCCCACACTTAATTCAATATCCCTGAGTGTAGTAACAACCTCTTCTGCAGGGAATTTATAAGCTATGGCCCAGCGCGGGCTTTTCGCAGTAGCTCCCAGCTGCTCCTGCTCCTCCAGTGAATCGACTTTGATTACAATACCATCAATGTCATAAGAAAGATCCGGACGTTTGCCGGTCCATCCCTGTACATATTCAATTACTTCCTCGATGCTTTCACATCTTTTGCGTTCTTTATTTGTTTTGAATCCGAGGCTATCCAGAAAATCCAGACCTTCACTGTGAGATTCAATCCCTGTATTCCCCGCATTCGCTATGCCATAGACAAAAATATCGAGATTGCGCTTTGCTGCAAGGCGCGGATCCAGCTGCCTTAAGGAACCTGCGGCCGCATTCCTTGGATTAGCAAACGGCTCCTCCCCATTCTCTTCTTTTGCTTTATTCAGTTTCTCAAAAGAACGTCTTGGCATGAAGGCCTCACCGCGGACTTCCATCGTGACATTCTCTTTCAGCCGAAGTGGCATCGAACGGATAGTCTTTAGATTAGCAGTAATATTTTCGCCAATGGAGCCGTCACCGCGTGTGGCGCCGAGAATAAATAAACCATCCTCATAGCGCAGGGAGACAGCCAGCCCATCAATCTTCAATTCACACACATAAGAAACATTTTCTCCGGTACCCTGGCGGACACGGCGGTCAAAGTCTCTTAAATCCTGTTCGTTGAAGGCATTTCCCAAACTGAGCATCTGTGACTGATGCTCGACTTTTTCAAACATATCAAGGATTTCCCCTCCAACCCGCTGTGTGGGAGAGTCCTCTGTTTTCAGTTCAGGGAATTGTTCTTCAAGCTCAATCAGTTCCCTCATCAGCCTATCGTATTCAGCATCTGGAACAGACGGCTGATCAAGAACATAATACTCATAATTATACTGATTCAAAAGGTTGTGCAGATCTTTCACCTTTTTTTCTGCCAATTGAAGGTCCATACATTCAACCCTTTCTATAATCCAATGAAAATGCAGCGGGGTTATGCCTTTGTAATCGGTGCAAATTTGGCCAGCAGACGCTTAATGCCAACTGGTTTTGGGAACGCAATATCCAGCTCTGTTCCTTCGCCGGATCCTTTCACACTGACAACAGTACCTGTTCCCCATTTTCCGTGCTGAGCTTTGTCGCCAACCTTCCAGGCAATATCGTCACCGCCTGTATTCGATGCAGAAGGACGAATCACTGCTTTCCGCTGAGGCTGTGCTCCCCTTGAAGCAGATGGAGAGCCAAACGGTGATGATCCAAATGGAGACGGCTTTTTAGCAGGTTCAAGGCCATCCAGCAAGTCAGCAGGTATTTCTTTAATAAATCGGGATGGCGGATTCATGTTCGTGCGTCCAAATAAAGTACGCATTTGAGCATTCGTAATGAAAAGCTCCTCTTCTGCCCTGGTGATTCCCACATAAGCAAGGCGCCTCTCCTCTTCCATTTCAGACTCTTCCATTAGAGAACGGCTGTGCGGGAATACACCTTCCTCAAGGCCCAGTAAAAAGACAACAGGGAATTCAAGCCCTTTTGCTGAATGAAGTGTCATAAGAACAACAGATTCGGCTTTTTCACCATCATCGTCCAATTTATCAATGTCAGCTACAAGAGCCAAATCAGTCAAAAATGCGATAAGCGATTTGTCTTCGCTGGCTTCTTCAAAGTTTTTTGTAACAGACAGGAATTCATCAATGTTTTCCAGACGGCTCTGGGCTTCAATGGACTTCTCGGCAATCAGCATATCGCGATAGCCTGATTTTTCCAAAAGCCCTTCCACAAGTTCTGTCACAGACAGGTATTCCTGCATTTGTGTATAGTTTTTAACTAAATCCCTGAATTCAATGGCCCCTTTTGTAATTTTCGGGCTCAAGCCAATCAGTTCAATTGATTCAAGTGCTTCAAACATGCTCATTTCATGAAGCTGTGCAAAGTTGGCGATTTTATCAACCGAACCGGAGCCGATTCCGCGCTTCGGCACATTAATCACACGCTGAAGGCTGATATCATCATCCGGATTGGCAATCAGACGCAGATAAGCAAGGATGTCCTTGATTTCTTTGCGGTCATAGAACTTGATGCCTCCGACAATGGAATACTCTATGTTCGACTTTAACAGCACTTCCTCCATTACACGGGACTGTGCATTGGTCCGATACAAGATCGCGATATCCGAAGCGCTTCGCTTGCCGGTGCTGATGTATTCCTTGATTTTACCTGCAACAAACTGAGCTTCTCCCTGCTCGCTGTCAGCACGATAGTAGAAGATCTTATTGCCTTCTGCATTTTCGGTCCAGAGGTTTTTCGGCTTTCTGTTCAGGTTCTTGCTGATGACTTCGTTCGCAGCCAACAGGATTCTTTTCGTTGAACGGTAATTTTGTTCAAGCATGATGGTTTGTGCATTAGGATAATCCTTCTCAAAGGAAAGAATGTTGGCAATGTCCGCACCGCGCCATTTATAAATGGACTGATCCGAATCACCGACTACACAAAGATTCTTAAATCGGCTTGCCATTAGCTTTACAAGCATATATTGGGCTCTGTTTGTATCCTGATACTCATCCACATGAATGTATTGGAATTTTCTCTGATAATATTCCAGCACTTCCGGAACCCGCTGGAACAGCTGAATCGTGATCATAATTAGATCATCGAAATCAAGCGCCTGGTTGCGTCTTAATCTCTTTTGGTATTCTGTATATACATCACTGGCAACTTGCTGAATATAATCTCCAGCTGTTTTCGCATACTCTTCAGGGGTAATCAATTCATTTTTTGCCGAACTGATCGATCCCAGGATTGCACGGGGATCAAATTTCTTGGGATCCAGGTTTTTATCCTTTAGGATCGATTTAATAACGGATTGCTGGTCCGTTGAATCCAGAATTGTGAAATTGCGGTTATAGCCAATCCGGTCAATATCTCTTCTCAAGATACGCACACACATCGAGTGGAACGTTGAAATCCAGATATTATCTGCTGCTCCGCCCATCATGTTATGGATACGGTCACGCATTTCACGGGCTGCTTTGTTTGTAAAAGTGATTGCCAGAATATTGTAGGGGTTCACACCCTTTTCTACCATTAAGTAAGCAATTCTGTGCGTAAGGACTCTTGTCTTTCCGCTTCCCGCTCCTGCCATTATAAGAAGTGGTCCGTCAGTTGCTTTTACCGCATTTTGCTGCTGCGGGTTAAGTCCGTTCAATAATTTCTCTGTTAAAAATTGCATTCCTTCTCTTCACCACCATAGAAACATATGTTCTTATACTCTATTTTATCTTGTTTGCTGAGCATCAGCAACCTGAATTAAGCACGAGCTGCATTGACTGTGGCCAATGCAGCCTGCAGATCATCATAAATAACATTTCCGACCACAATGACGTCCGCATGCTCGGCCATTTCTTTTGCCTGTCCTGCACTCAGGATGCCTCCTCCGTAAAATAATACGGTATCTTCAAGCGTATTTTTCACCTCTGAGACCACTTCTGGATCTCCGTACTTTCCGCTGTATTCGAGATAGAAGATGGGCAAGCGGAACATTTTCTCTGCCATCATGGCATATGCCCTTACCTCTCCAAGAGATAAATCTGTGCGTGAATTGGTGACTTGCGCGGCTTTACATTCTTCATTAAGGATGCAATAGCCCTGAACAAGGATTTCTTCCCAATTCATAATATCCCCATATTCTTTTACAGCTTCCTGATGAAGGCCTGTAACCCATTTCACATCCCTGCTGTTAAGCACTGTCGGGATAAAATACAGGTCAAACCCCGGTGTAACTGAATCAATGGACGAAACCTCCAGCACACAGGGAACCGTGTATCTGCGGATGCGGGCCATTAAATCCAGCACCTTCTCCAATGTGACCCCGTCTGTTCCGCCCACAATAATCGCATCGGTCCCTGACTCGCAAATCTTCTCCAGGTCTTCATCTGATATATTTTTATCCGGATCGAGCTTGAATACATGGCTCCATTCGCGAACATCATACATGCAAAATTGCCTCCATTCTATCATTCCATTTCATCATTATATCATTTAAGATTGGGAATAAAAAATATAAGCAGGATGTAAGAATGGGGTGGAAAAATATTAATAGAAGACAAAGAAAAAACCGCGGGAACATCCCCATCGGTTTAAGCAAAACGAATATTTACGCTTTTTCAGGTTCTTCTTCTTTAATTCTTTCCAATGCCATTTCATAGGCATCATTTCCATAGTTGAGGCAGCGTTTTACACGTGAAATGGTTGCCGTGCTGGCACCCGTATCTGTTTCAATTTTATGATACGTTTTTCCTTCACGAAGCATGCGTGCCACTTCCAGGCGCTGTGCCAGGGATTGTATTTCATTCACTGTACATAAGTCGTCAAAGAATCGGTAGCACTCCTCAAGGTCTTTTAAAGATAATACTGACTTAAATAACTGATCCAGTTCTTTGCCTCTTAGCTTATCAATTTGCATATATTTGCATACCCCTTTATTGTAATAGTTTTAAATTAAGGTTCTTGTTAAAAATTTTCCTGCATGAACTCTGCCCCGTTGATTTCCGCTGCGGACACTTGCTTTCCGCGGGGAGGAATGAGAGCCTCCTCGGCTTCGCCTGTGGGGTCTCTCACTTCCCTCACTTCCCGCAGGAGTCAAGTGCCCTCCGCTCCAATCAACTCAGAGAATAGATTAAATTAGCGATTTTATAGTTACAGAATCTAATTTTTAGCTTCAAAGGAAACCGTTTGCTCAAGGCCCGGGTTTGATGGAACGATGTTGATCCATGTTTTCCCCGGAACCAGGCCAGTCTGCTGGCCGTTTAAGACAGGAAGAATTCGCCCGTCAATATTTTCCCACTGCACCTCTGTCACTTTTCCTTTTTGAAGGAGATATCCTTTTCCCCCAGAAGTTAAGTTAATATCACGGCGGCCTGCGCTGTCAACCACTCGATGGTCTGCTTCTGCAATGAAAATGTTATCGAGTAATGCAGGTTCCCCGGATTTGTAGTCAGCTGTAAGCTCGCCATTGGAATATCTTTTGTATTTCTCAAGTCCTGCATCATATTCATAGATAACATTGAATAATTCATTGTCCAGGTAGGAGATCATGGCAGAGTCAGCTTTCTCTCCCTGAATGGCCTTTACCTCTTCCTTTGACAGGAACTTAAGAGATTTCGGTTCATCTTCCATTGCATAATTTTTTTCTTTTGCACCCTTCAGGACATTGTCAAAAGAAATATAGGAATTATGCGGAGCCTTTCTGAAGCTTTCCCTTTTAAACAGGGTACCGTCATACTGCATTCCGTTGAGGTTATCTACATACCCCTGATCCAGCAGCTCTTTGGCCTCCGGACTGTAGCCGTGGGCAATGTAGAGGCTGTCATAGCCTTTGGCCAGCTCAATATAATAATCCCTGGAACTTCTGACAGGCCCTATCATGTCGGGCCGCTCACTTTGAAAAATAGCAAGAAAACGAGTCACGTCCCCTTCTGCCAGCATTTCATAGACGACATCAGCCTGGTTAAGCCCCGATTGCGGACGGGCTTTTGGATGATTATTGATCATCACCGCTACAGCCCTTCCATCCACTTCGGTTTCCGACCCGAAGCCTGTGAGCGGATATTGAAATGGAAGTTCTTTTTCAGCACTGACACCTTTTGTGGCTTCTTCCGCTTTTTCCGTCTCCTGCTTTGCCGGCTCCTCTGCTTTTTCTTTACTGCAACCAGAAACGATAAGCATTGCCGCTGCTGATACAGCTATCCATCTTTTTAACATTTTCCACCCCTGTGATTGTTGCTTTTGATGCGGATTCTATGTTAGCTCCCTTGAGCAGTTTTAATCTCTATCTATTACATCTCTTTCATATTTTAACGCATTATCGTTGGAAAGAGTACCGTTTTATTCATGACATCATACATTCCCTGCTGGGTAATCCTGATATAAGGCAGATGGGTTGAAGAGAAAAAGAGCAGCGTATACATTGAATCTTCATGTCTGTAGCCTTGATCACGCAAATAATGCACAAGCTGTTTTTCTTCCTGCATTAATTCCTCCACATTTTTATGGGACATGACACCTTTTAAGCGGAGCTCCATCTCCTGGACAATTCTTCCGCCTTCAGATATGACAATGCCTCCGCCAATTTCTTTCAGCCGGTTAAAAGCATTCAGCATTTCCTGTTTGCTTTTGCCGATTAAGATGATGTCACCGGTATTGGAAAATGAACTTGCCATTCCATCCAGGCTTTGCGAAAAGCCTTTAAGTATGGTATTTATACGCCATTTTCCATTCCGGTCAACAAGCATGAAGAAACATTCATCATGATCTTTCTCCAGCTCTTCGGATGATACGTCAATCGTGATGGAGTATGGCTTCGTAATAACAGCATTCTCGAGTTTTATCCCGAAAGGCATGGAGAATTGCATATCATCTGCCGTCAGCTCCCAATCAATCTCCATCGGTTCAAAGCCGTAATCATCCCATGCTACAGGCTTATAGGCATGCTGGTTTTCACCATCTCTTTTCACCCATTCCCCTTTGGCAATAACGGATATAGGAGTTGGTTCGTTTTCATCTGAGAGGAAATTGATATTGGCAACCCTTCCTGTCGCAATCGAGCCATGTAAATAATCAATTCCATAATGACGGGCCACATTGATGGTTGCCATATTATACGCATCAATAACCGGCACTCCTTTATCTATGGCAATGCGGATCATATGATCAATGATTCCCTGTTCATAAAAGGAAGAAAAGGAGCCGTCTGTTGTGAAAACCATCCGATCATATTGATCAATGCCCAGTTCATGCATTTCCTCCAATAAAACCGGCAGATCCGGACGGATGGAAGAATATCTGAGAGATACGGTATATCCCTGTAAAAGGCGATTATAGACATCCTTTCCTGTCATTGACTCATGATCACAATCAGCACCAAGCAGCATAAGCTTTGCCAGCGTTTTTTCGGACGCCCCCGGAAAATGGCCTTCAATCTTTTTCCTCATCCGCTTTGTTTCCTGAATCCAATGAAGCATCATATCATCGCCATCCAATAGCTTCGGCCAGCCTGTCAGCTCACCTCCCTGAAGCACCGCATCATGTTCTAGCCACGATTTAACGTTTCCATGGGAAAACACAGATTCTTCGCGCTGGATCTCTGTTTGAGCATCAAATCGGCACCACCAATAGGTTGTTGCAGGCATGTTTCTCATTTCCTTTAAAAAAGAAAACGCTTTCTTTTTATCCTGCTGTAAAGCAAGCACCATGTTGTCATTAATCAGGGTTGTTGTCCCAAACTGCGATGCATAGCTCGCCAGGGAATGGGGATTATATAATTGAAATGGATGGGCATGCGGCTCAATATATCCGGGTACGAGCGTAAGTCCTGTACAATCAATGACCTCGCACTGATCTGTTTTTTCCGGCAGCTTTTCGCCCACATAAACAATACGGTCGCCATAAATCCATACATTTGCTGTTATCCATTTGCGAAGCGCCTGATTCAGATAACGCGCGTCCTTAAGTAATATCGTCGGTGAAAGTTTTCCGTCCAATACGGAAACATGTTCACGCAAGTGCCTGTTTTTCCAACGGTAACGCTGTTCCAGCACTATACTCCCTCCCTTGTTGACATCTATATATAAAAGACTCTGTTTTTAGTATGAATACAATGAGTTAAATGGCTTTATATCAATAAAGAAAGCCCTTTCATTTGCTCTTGTTTTACTATAGTAACATATTTCACTGTTTAACGCATTAAAGAATCAGTAAAAGATTGTAAAAATTTCGTGAAAGTGGTGGGACCTATGCATGTAAAATCAAATATCGGCATTGTAAATGCCTTAATACGCATAACAGTCGGACTAACGGTACTGGCCTGGAGCACTTCAAAGCTTGTGAAGAGGCCTTGGAGGGACTCATATCTTGTGATGGCCATGCTTGGAGGCATGAAAGTGGCAGAGGGGATTGTCCGCTTTTGCCCATTGACAGCTCTTTTTGAAAGAGGCCAGGACATGGTTCAGGAAAAGAGAGGAAATCACAATAATAATAATGAGGCTGTTGAGGAGATTCTGCCTTATAATCCGTCTTAAGAAAAGCGGAAGC
>NZ_NPDG01000117.1:0-14921 GCF_002272225.1 Bacillus sp. 7894-2 | reverse complement strand
AGCTAGACAGTTCTCGAAGTGCAAAGATATAATTCCATGTTTAAAAAATACAGCCCCTATTTGGGGGCTGTACTATAGAAAGGAGCTGACAATATGTTCTGGGAATACGTAATGGATATGACATTTGTGCTGACAGCCATAATTGGAAGCATTGTAGCACTTCTGTTTGTGTATATCCGGAAGACTAAGAAAGGACGTGCGCGATAGCTTTATCGGCAATATCTCTGCGGTAGAAGACACCTTCGCAGTGAAGGTTTTCCATTTCAGAGTATACTTTTTGCTGCGCTTCTTTCAGTGTAGACGCTCTGGCGCCTGCCAGCAGCACGCGGCCTCCATTTGTCACATACTCACCTGAGCTGTTTCGTTCAGTGCCGGCATGGAAGACAAAAACATCTTCAAGCGAATGCAGTCCATGCAGAACAGCTCCTTTTTCGTATGCTTCAGGGTAGCCCTTTGAAGCAGTAACCACTCCGACGATCGCTTCCTCACTCCACTCGATTTCAGGCTGCTCCCCATTCAGGACTGCCAGCATTACTTCCGCCAGATCCGAATTCATCCGCGGTAAAATCACCTGTGTTTCAGGATCTCCAAAGCGGGCATTAAATTCGATTACCTTCGGGCCTGCTACTGTTTTAATCAGGCCTGCATATAGGATTCCGGTGAAACTACGGCCTTCCTGAACCATTGCTTTTGCTGCCGGCTTCAAAACTTGTTCAACAGCCTCTGCAACTGTTTCATTACCAATATGCGGTACGGGTGAATAAGCACCCATTCCGCCTGTATTCGGTCCCTGATCTCCATCAAAAGCACGCTTGTGATCCTGGGCAATTTCAAGAGGAACTACCGTTTCTCCGTTCACAAAGGCCATTAAAGAGAACTCTTCCCCTTCAAGGAATTCTTCAATTACCACTGTTGAAGAAGCGTGGCCAAACTTTTCATTTAATAATAGCTCCTCAATCCCTGATAATGCTTCCTGCATAGTCATGGCCACTATTACACCTTTTCCGGCTGCAAGGCCATCTGCTTTCAGAACAATGGGAGCGCCCTTTGCTTCAATATAGGCCCTCGCTTCTTCATAGTTGCTGAATACTCCATATTCGGCAGTAGGGATGGCATATTTCTTCATAAGCTCTTTGGCAAAAGACTTGCTGCCTTCAATTTCAGCTGCAGCTTTTTTTGGTCCAAATACCTTTAACCCGGCTTCTTCAAATCGGTCTGCCAGCCCCTCAAGCAGCGGCACTTCGGGCCCAATTACAGTCAAGTCAATTTCATTTTCCTGAGCAAATTGCACAAGCTTTTCCTGGTCATTTTCCTGGATGGCAGCCAGCACTGCTGAATCTTCCATTCCCGGATTTCCCGGAGCCGCAAAAACCTGTTCAACTGAAGGGCTTTGATTCATCTTCCAGCAAATTGCATGTTCACGGCCGCCTCTACCAATGACTAATACCTTCATTACGCCCACCTCCGTAAAATGTCAGCTTCCGTTTTTCGTATTGTTTAGCTACAGCGCCTAGGAGCTCGAGGTCATAAGCCAATCTGTCAAAAAGGTAAAGAGCCACCTTTCCAACAGCTCGTCTTATGCTTGAGGCTCCCAGGATGGGAGTCATGCAGACGTTGCCACAGGACGTGGCGCTCTTAGTCTGCGTTCCTCCTATCGAGGCGCTTCCGCTTTTCGTTTAATGTTTAAAGTGCCTTACGCCGGTAAAGACCATGGCAATTCCGTACTCGTCGGCCTTTTTGATGGAGTCTTCATCACGGATGGAGCCCCCCGGCTGGATGATGGCTGTGATGCCTGCTTTGGCTGCGACTTCAACGGTATCGTTCATTGGGAAAAAGGCATCCGATGCCATTACGGCTCCGTTTGCTTTTTCTCCTGCCTGTTCAAGCGCAATTTTGGCAGAGCCAACGCGGTTCATCTGCCCGGCACCAACTCCAAGTGTCATGTTTGCATCATTGACGACTATCGCATTGGATTTCACATGCTTGACGACTTTCCAGCCTAGCTTAAGTGCTTTCCACTCTTCTTCTGTCGGCTCCCTCTTTGTTGCTACTTTTACTTCGGCATCTTCAAGAGTGAATAGATCATATTCCTGCGTCAGCAAGCCGCCTTCAATAGCGGACAATCTCATCTCCGCTTTCTTTTTGCCTTCAAAAGGAATGGTCAGCAGGCGCAGATTCTTTTTCCCTTTTAAAATTTCAAGCGCTTCCTCTGAGAAGGATGGCGCAATAATGATCTCAAGGAAGATCTCATAAAGCTTATTAGCTGTATCTGCATCTACTTCCCTGTTTAAGGCAATGATTCCGCCGAAAATTGAAACAGGGTCAGCTGCGAAAGCTTTTGAAAAAGCATCAAATACATTTTCTCCGGTCCCCACACCGCAAGGATTCATATGCTTAACAGCAACGGCTGCAGGCTCTGAGAATTCTTTTACAATTTGGAGAGCTGCATCTGCATCGTTGATATTGTTGTAGGATAATTCCTTGCCGTGAAGCTGTTCAGCGTTCGCAATCGAAAATTCAGAACCAAGCGGCTTACGGTAAAATGCAGCACTTTGATGCGGATTCTCCCCGTATCTCAATGTTTGCTTCAATTCATAAGTAACCGTTAATTTTTCAGGCGTTTCTTCATTTGCCAAATCTGTCATATATTCAGCGATCATCGCATCATAGGCAGCTGTGTGGCGGAATACCTTCGCAGCAAGCCTGCGGCGGGTTTCCTTTTGAACCTCTCCGGTTTCTTTCAGCTGTGAAAGAACTGTTTCATAATCGACAGGATCCACCACAACCGTTACATATTCATGGTTCTTGGCGGAAGCACGCAGCATGGACGGGCCGCCGATATCAATATTCTCTATCGCATCCTCTACTGTCACATCCGGTTTAGCTATGGTTTGCTGGAACGGATACAAATTCACGCACACAACCTGGATAGGCTGGATCCCATGCTCCTCAAGCTGCTGCTTGTGGGCTGGTTCGCCATGCTTAGCCAGCAGTCCGCCATGTATCATTGGATTTAATGTTTTCACACGTCCTTCCAGGATTTCCGGAAAGCCTGTCACATCGCTTACGCCGATAACAGGAACCCCACTCTCTTCCAGCGCTTTTTTGGTACCACCTGTTGAAATAATTTCGAAACCCAGTTCGCTTAGCTGCCGGGCAAATTCTGTGATGCCATTTTTGTCGGAAACACTGATTAATGCACGTTTCTTCATGTTCGCTCCCCCTGACTCTGTTGAATGATATACTTTAACACTCTACCATTTTAGCATAGAAAAGATTTTGCAAAACCTGCGGATAAAGTTTGTGCTCGACTTCATGTATCTTCTTTTGAAGGCTTTCCAGCGTTTCACCAGCATTTATATCAACTGGCGCTTGAGCAATAATCGGCCCAGTATCCATACCTTCATCGACAAAATGAACCGTCACACCGCTTACCTTCACATTGGCAGATAACGCCTGGCCAATTGCATCCTTACCTGGAAAAGCGGGAAGAAGAGAAGGATGGATATTAATAATCCTGCCTTCAAACTCTTTCAAAAGCGTCGGGCCAATCAGTCTCATATAGCCTGCGAGAATAATATACTCGGCGCCGCTCTCCTGCAGCCTTTGCAAAATCGCTCTTTCATACTCTGCTTTGCCGGCATAGTCTTTAGCTGAAAAAACAAACTGCGGAACTTGTTCGTTTTGTGCACGTTCAATGCTGTATGCACCTGGCCGATCACAGACAAACAAGACAATCTCAGCCTGCAACTCACCTTTTTTTACAGCATCAGCAATGGCCTGAAAGTTCGTTCCGCTTCCGGAAGCAAACACTGCTATTTTTTTCATGACTTCCTCCAAGTTACAGAATTTCGATTCCTTCCTGACCTGTTACAGTTCCCATTAGATAGGCATTTTCGCCCATTTCATTAAAGTAGGCGATCAGGTCATCAGCCACTTCTTTATCTGCTGCAATCACCATGCCTGTTCCCATATTAAAAATATTGTACATTTCCTTGCGTTCCAGTCCGCCGAGCTTCTCCATCACCGTGAACACAGGCGGCACTTCCCAATTGCTTTCAGTAAGCTGGGCGCCAAGACCTTCAGGCAGCATGCGCGGGATATTTTCAATAAATCCGCCGCCTGTAATATGTGCCATACCCTTCAGCTTGAACTGCTTCATAGCTGACAGTAGCGGCTTTACGTAAATTTTTGTCGGGCGAAGCAGCTCTTCCCCTAAAGTGCAGCCTAATTCTTCTACATGCTCTGTTAAGGACATATTCGCTTTTTCAAAAAACAGCTTTCTGACAAGTGAGTAGCCATTGCTGTGAATCCCGCTGGAGGCAAGACCGATCAGCACATCTCCTGCCTTGATGTCCGCACCATTAATCAGGTTCGATTTTTCACAGGCACCGACAGCAAATCCGGCAAGGTCATATTCTTCCACACTGTACATGCCAGGCATTTCGGCTGTTTCACCGCCTACAAGTGCACATCCAGCCTGTTCGCAGCCATCCGCGATGCCTTTCACAATCGCTTCAATCCGTTCAGGCGCTGCTTTTCCGCAGGCGATATAATCTAAGAAATAAAGAGGCTCTGCTCCCTGTACGACAATATCATTTACGCACATGGCGACAGCATCAACCCCAATGGTGTCATGCTTATCCATCATAAAAGCGAGCATCAGCTTCGTGCCGACACCATCTGTACCCGAAACTAAAACCGGTTCCTTCAGGTTCAGTTCTGAAAGATCGAACATGCCGCCAAATCCGCCTAAACCGCCAAGTACACCAGGACGCATCGTCTTCTGTACGTGTTTTTTCATGCGGGAAACTGCTTCATAGCCAGCTTCAATATCAACTCCGGCCTGTTTATATGCATTTGCCATTCCTTTTCACCTCATGGTTGGAAAAATAAAGGCCGATTTTGTATTTTATCGGCCAACATTGTGCTTTTACCGGTCAAAATTGATGATTCACCGGCCGAAAAGAACAAAATACCGGCTGATTTTTATATTTACACCTTTTCATATGGGTGCAATGTGCTCGGATAAATCTCCGTCGGGTACTGCCCTGTAAAGCATGCCAGGCATTGTCCGTCTTTTCGTCCAATTGCTTTGACCATCCCTTCTGTACTTAAGAAGGTAAGGGTATCTGCACCAATGATTTCTCTAATTTCTTCAACGGAATGATTGCCGGCAATCAATTCTTCCTTTGTTGATGTATCAATTCCATAGAAGCATGGATTCTTTATCGGAGGTGAACTGATCAGCACATGCACCTCAGTCGCACCAGCTTCCTTCAGCATGGTAACGATCCGTCTGCTTGTTGTCCCGCGAACGATCGAGTCGTCCACCATGATGACTCTCTTGCCTTCTACCACTCCGCGTACCGGAGACAGCTTCATTTTCACACCCTGCTCACGCAGCGACTGGGATGGCTGGATAAATGTGCGTCCCACATAGCGGTTTTTAATCAGGCCCATCTCGTATGGAATGCCCGACGCTTCAGCATAGCCAATCGCAACCGATATGCTGGAATCCGGCACTCCCGTAACAACATCACCTTCAATTGGCACTTCAAGAGCCAGCTGCTTTCCAAGGTTTTTCCGGGCTGTATGCACATTGATTCCGTTGATATTGCTGTCCGGACGGGAGAAATATACATATTCCATCGTGCACATGGCAATATTAGAGGCCATGGCAAACATCTCAGACCGGAATCCATTGTCGTCAATAATCAGCAGTTCTCCCGGAAGAATATCGCGGATATACTCTGCACCGACCACATCAAAAGCACAGGTTTCAGATGCAACCGCATAAGCATCACCAATTTTGCCAAGTGAGAGCGGCCTCATGCCGTTCGGGTCCAATGCAACCATCAGCTCTGTTTCGGTCATGATCAGAAAAGCATAAGCTCCTTTAATCATGGATAAAGCATTTTTGACACGGTCCTTAAGTGAAGAGAAGCCTGCACGCTTAATCAAGTGCGCCAGCACCTCTGTATCCGAGCTCGTTTGAAAAATGCTGCCCTGCCCTTCAAGCTGATGCTTCAAGGCAGTCGCATTCACCAGGTTTCCGTTATGGCAAAGAGCAAGACTGCCGCTTTGTGAGTTGAACAAGAGAGGCTGGACATTTTCATATCCGCCCCCGCCGGCAGTCGCATAGCGAACATGCCCAATCGCTGCTTTTCCTTCCAGCTCCTTCATGGCATCTGCTGTGAAAATTTCCGTTACAAGGCCTTCACCTTTCATGCCTTTCAGCTTTTTGCCATCGGTAACAACCATTCCTGTTCCTTCCTGGCCTCGGTGCTGCAGGCTGTGAAGCCCGTAATACGTGATCTGGGAGGCATCCTGATGCCCCCAGATTCCAAAAACACCGCACTCTTCATTCAGTCCTCTTATTTCAGCAAGCATGGAATGGCTCCTTTCCAGGCCTGCTTCAGAACGTCAACCTGTTCGGCAAGCAATAGGCCCTCTTCATTGGAGAGATATAGTACAGGTGCTTCTGTTACTTCACCAATTAGTGTCGCATCTACTAAATTTTCAAAAGCTTCCTGATCTTCTTTTTTTACAGATAGCAAGAAACGGGATTGTGATTCACTGAATAAAGCTGAAGTCGCATTTCCTGTTACCTTGATATCCGCTCCCAGACCTTTTGAACCGATCAGGCTTTCCGCAGCAGCTACAGCCAGCCCGCCTTCTGCCACATCATGGGCAGATGCTACAAGTCCCGAACGAATGGCTTTTAAAATTTGCTCCTGTGCCTTTTCCTCTTTTTCGAGATCAAGTGCAGGCGCTTTTCCGAAGATCTTTCCGTATGTCATCTTCTGCAGCTCACTGCCGCCGAATTCATCCTTTGTTTCGCCTACCAGATAAATTAAGTCCCCAGCAGCTTTAAAAGATTGTGTTGTCACATGGTCAATGTCTTCTACAAGCCCGACCATTCCAATGACAGGCGTTGGGTAGATAGCTGTTCCATTTGTTTCGTTATACAAAGAGACGTTTCCGCCGATTACTGGTGTATTCAATGTGCGGCATGCATCGCTGATTCCATCTGCCGCTTTTTCGATTTGCCAGAAGATCTCAGGCTTCTCCGGGTTTCCGAAGTTCAGATTATCTGTGATTGCCAATGGCTGGCCGCCGGAGCAAATGATATTTCGTGCCGCTTCGGCCACAGCAATTTTTCCGCCTGTTTCAGGATCAAGATACATATAACGTGAATTACAGTCTGTCGTCATGGCCAACCCTTTGCGGGTGCCGCGGATGCGGATGACTGCGGCATCTGATCCAGGTGCTACTACTGTATTGGTGCGAACCATATAGTCGTATTGGTCATAAACCCATTCCTTGCTGGCGATTGTCGGCTGCTGGAGAAGCTTTACCAATGTTTCTTTATAATCTTCAACCGCAGGAATTTCATTTTCCATCGCCTGGAATTCACGGAAATACTCAGGCTCGCTTGATGGCTTATGATAAACTGGTGCATCCTCTGCAAGTGCATCTACTGGAAGCTCTGCCACTACTTCCCCCTGATGAGTAAGGCGGAGCATTTTATCATCCGTTACCTTGCCGACAGAAACGGCTTCCAGGCCATATTTTGAAAATAAATCCACAATCTCCTGTTCGCGTCCTTTTTTCACGACAATCAGCATTCTCTCCTGAGACTCGGAAAGCATCATTTCATATGCTGTCATACCTGTTTCCCTTTGAGGAATAAGGTCAAGATTCATTTCAATCCCTGATCCCGCTTTGCTGGCCATTTCAGCAGAAGAGCTTGTCAAACCTGCAGCTCCCATATCCTGAATGCCGACTAGTGCGTCAGACTGTACCAGTTCAAGACATGCCTCCAGCAGAAGCTTTTCCATGAATGGATCGCCAACCTGTACCGCCGGGCGTTTTGATTCTGATTGGTCTGTTAATTCTTCAGATGCAAAAGTAGCACCATGGATACCATCACGGCCCGTTTTCGCGCCAACATACATAACGGTGTTGCCTACTCCATGGGCCTGGCCTTTTTTAATGTCTTTATGGTCGATTAAGCCGACACACATCGCGTTAACAAGCGGATTTCCTTCATAGGAAGAATCAAACTGCACTTCTCCCCCAACTGTAGGAATGCCAATGCAGTTTCCGTAGCCCGCAATGCCTGCGACTACTTCTTTAAAAAGGTACCGTACACGAGGAGAATCCAATTCTCCAAAGCGTAAAGAGTTGAGGAGTGCGACCGGTCTTGCGCCCATTGAAAATACATCGCGGATAATCCCGCCGACACCTGTTGCTGCCCCCTGGTAAGGCTCGATTGCAGAAGGGTGATTGTGGCTTTCGATTTTAAACACAACTGCTTGCCCATCGCCGATATCAACAATTCCAGCTCCTTCCCCTGGTCCCTGAAGTACTTTCTCTCCTGTTGTCGGGAACTTGCTTAAAACGGGCTTTGAGTTTTTATAGCTGCAATGCTCTGACCACATAACCGAAAACAAACCGATTTCTGTGTAATTTGGCAAACGCCCGATAATCTTTTCAATCAACGCAAATTCGTCATCAGACAAACCCATTTCTTTGTATACCTTCTGTGCCTTTAACTGTTCCGGACTTGGTTCAAGCATTAACGACATATGCTTCCCTCCATTGTTTTACGATTGATTGAAAAAGTTTCAGGCCATCTGCTCCCCCTAAAAGCTCATCAACGGCTCTTTCAGGGTGCGGCATCATGCCGAGTACATTTCCCTTTTCATTGACAATGCCAGCGATGTTTTCCAGGCTGCCATTTGGGTTTGTTTCGTTATAAGTAAAGACAATCTGATTATTTGCCTTTAAAGCCTCTAAAGTTGCTTCGTCACAATAATAGTTACCTTCGCCATGGGCGATTGGGATATTGATTACCTCGCCTTTTTCGTATGAAGATGAAAAAATAGTTTTATTGTTTTCAACCTTCAATTCGACCGTGCGGCAGATGAATTTCAGGCTGTCGTTTCTTCTCATTGCTCCCGGCAGAAGACCTGCTTCAAGCAGAATTTGAAAACCGTTGCAGACACCGAGAACCGGCTTGCCTTCCTCAGCCGCTTTCACTACTTCTTTCATGACATTGCTGAAGCGGGCAACAGCACCCGAACGAAGATAATCTCCGTAAGAAAAACCTCCTGGAAGAAGAATTCCGTCATATTCGTCTAAGCTTTCCGCGTCATGCCAGACATATTCGGCTTCCGCTCCAAGCTCATCCTTTACTGCATGGTACATATCGATGTCACAATTGGACCCTGGAAATACGATCACAGCGAACTTCACTGAGCAACAGCCTCCTCGATTTCAAAGCGGTAATCTTCAATCACAACGTTAGCCAATAAGCGCTCACACATTTCCTTCACAGCTTCTTCTACAGGACGGTCGCTTTTTTCCACTGTCAGCTCCATATATTTTCCTATGCGCACATCAGAAACTTCGCTGTAGTTCATGGAATGCAGAGAGTTTTTTACAACTGTTCCTTGAGGATCTAGAACACTTTCTCTTAATGTGACGAAAACTTTTACTTTGTACATACTGTTTGGCCTCCCAGTCTCGCTAAAATATTTTCATATGCATCCGTTAAATTTCCAAGGTCCCTGCGGAAAACGTCTTTATCCAATTTTTCATTTGTTTCAATATCCCAAAGCCTGCAGGTATCTGGAGAAATCTCATCAGCCAGCAAAATTTGGCCTGATTCATCTTTACCAAACTCCAGCTTGAAATCTACTAGTTTAATGCCCAGGTCTTTGAAAAAATCTTTTAATACGGCATTAACCTGTAGTGCTTTTTCCTGTAAAAGGGCAACTTCCTGCTTATCAGCCAATTGAAGAACTTCAATATGATCTTCTGTCAGCAGCGGATCACCAAGCTCATCATCTTTGTAGTAGAACTCAACAATTGGTCTTGATAATTCTTTCCCTTCTTCAACTCCCAATCTCTTAGAAAAGCTCCCCGCCGCAACATTGCGGACCACTGTTTCGAGCGGAATGATATCCACTTTTTTCACAAGCTGTTCTGTCTCCGAAAGCTTTTTAATAAAATGTGAACCAATCCCCAGCTCCTGAAGCTTTGAAAATAGCAAACTGGTAATCTCATTATTCAGCCGGCCCTTGCCGCAGATGCTCGCTTTTTTCTCCCCATTAAAGGCTGTTGCAGAATCTTTATATTCAATCCAGACAATATTTTCATCGTTTGTCCTATATACCTTTTTGGCTTTGCCTTCGTATAACAATGCTCCTTTTTCCATTGCGGAGAGCCTCCCTTATTTAGATAGCGGACTTTATTAATAAGAAGATTGGGAATTTTCCCGATAATAAAGAGGTAAAGACTGCTCTTTACCTCTTTATTTTTTTATAAACCCAGACGGTCAAAAATGGTATCCACATGCTTGATGTGGTAGTTATAGTCAAAGCAGTCATCTATTTCTGCTTCGGATAGCTTTGATGTAATGGTCTCGTCCTGCTCGATCAGGCTGCGGAACTGTACCTGCTTTTCCCATGCCTCCATGGCTCGCGGCTGAACAGTGTCATATGCCTCTTCACGAGTCATGCCCTTGTCAATCAAGGCTAGAAGAACACGCTGAGAGTAAATCAGCCCCAGTGTACGGTCCATATTGCGTTTCATGTTTTCAGGGAAAACGGTTAAGTTCTTAACAATATTCCCAAAACGATTCAGCATATAGTTCAGCGCAATCGTTGCATCAGGCAGGATGATTCTTTCAGCTGATGAGTGAGAAATATCGCGCTCATGCCATAATGCTACATTTTCATACGCAGTCATCATATAGCCGCGGATCACTCTTGCCATACCTGTCATATTTTCTGAACCAATTGGATTGCGTTTATGCGGCATGGCTGATGATCCCTTTTGGCCTTTCGCGAAAAACTCTTCCACTTCACGCGTTTCGCTTTTTTGCAGACCGCGGATCTCCGTCGCAAATTTTTCAATTGAAGTGGCTACAAGCGCAAGCGCACCCATATAATGTGCATGACGGTCACGCTGAAGTGTTTGTGTAGAAATTGGCGCTGGCTGGATGCCCAGCTTTTCACACACATATTTTTCAACGAACGGATCGATGTTTGCATATGTTCCAACGGCACCAGAGATTTTACCGAACTCTACACCAGCCGCTGCTTCTTTAAAGCGGTCAAGATTACGCTTCATTTCTTCATACCATAATGCAAGCTTTAAACCGAAAGTAGTCGGTTCAGCATGCACTCCGTGCGTACGGCCCATCATCACTGTATGTTTGTGTTCCTGTGCTTTGTTTTTCAGGATTTCCACAAAGCGTTCAATATCTTTTAGAAGAATGTCATTCGCCTGCTTGATTAAGTAAGAAAGCGCCGTGTCAACGACATCTGTTGACGTAAGCCCGTAGTGAACCCATTTGCGCTCCTCGCCAAGGGATTCAGATACCGCGCGAGTAAAAGCAACAACATCATGTCGTGTTTCCTCTTCGATTTCTTTAATGCGGTCAATATTAAAAGAAGCATTCTCACGGATTTTCTGAACATCTTCTTTCGGAATATCTCCTAATTCTGCCCAAGCTTCACAGGCAAGAATTTCCACCTCAAGCCAAGCCTGAAAGCGGTTCTCTTCTGTCCAGATAGCTCCCATTTCCGGTCTCGTATAACGTTCAATCATGTTTTATCCTCCGATCTTTTCCTTCACAGGGGTCCAAATGCCGCTTTTTTCTGCTTCTTCAATTGCCTCTTCGGCTGAGTTCCGCAAAAGCGTGACATGGCCCATCTTGCGTTTATATTTGGCATCCTTTTTTCCGTACAAGTGTATCTTCCAGTCATCCAAGTCAGGTATTTTCTTAATTAAAGGCTCCTGGTGCTCTCCTAGTATGTTTACCATAACAGCCGGTTTTAATAGCTCCGTGCTGCCAAGCGGCCAATTGCATACCGCGCGGATGTGCTGTTCAAACTGGGAGGTCTCGCAGGCTTCAATCGAATAATGGCCTGAGTTATGCGGACGGGGCGCAAGCTCATTAATGTAAATCTGTCCGTCCTTTGTCAGAAACATTTCGACTGCCAGTGTACCGACAAGGTTTAAAGCTTCTGCCAGCCGGTTTGCTGCCTTTACTGCCCGTTCCTCAGCATCAGCTGTGATCATGGCCGGCACAATGGTCTGGTGCAGAATGTTTTCTTTATGGACATTTTCCCCGACTGGGAATACCGCTTTTTCACCCAAAATATTCCGGCAGATAATAACCGATATTTCCTTTTCGAAAGCGATCCATTTTTCAAGGACACACTCGCCATTCTCAAGGAGCTGTGCAGCTTTTTTAATATCCTGCCCGCTCTTTATCACAACTTGCCCTTTTCCGTCATATCCGCCTCTGGAAGTCTTTAATACGGCTGGATAGCCAAGCTTTTCTATATTATCATAAATGTCTTTTTCAGTCGTAATGACCGCATATGGCGCTACCTCGCAGCCAGCTTTTTGAATGGCTGCTTTTTCCTTTGTCCGGTCCTGGGTAATCTCCAGCACCTCGCTCCCCTGTGGGACGTATGCATTTGCACATAGCCACTCAAGAGCTTCCGCACTGATATTTTCAAATTCATATGTCACAACGTCACTTACGTCAGCTAACTCTTTTATAGAGTCTAAATTACCATATTCGCCAATGATTTCAATATCGGCAACCTGTCCGCAAGGAGAATCTTCTGCCGGATCCAAAACGGCAATCCTGAAGCCATTTGCCTTAGCTGCCAGGGCCATCATTCTCCCAAGCTGTCCCCCGCCAATAATTCCAATTGTTTGTCCTGGTAAAATGGTTTTATTAGACAAGTTCATCACTGCTTTCCAGTACTTCCTGTTTTGTTTTATCTCTTTTTGATTGAAGACGTTCTGCAATGGCTGTATCAAAAGCGCCGAGTATTTGTGCTGCCAGCAAGCCGGCGTTAGTAGCTCCGGCTTTTCCAATCGCAACCGTTGCAACCGGGACACCGCCAGGCATCTGAACAATGGACAGCAATGAATCCAGTCCGTTTAGAGCTTTTGATTGCACTGGTACTCCAATGACAGGAAGTGTCGTTTTCGCTGCTACCATTCCAGGCAAGTGTGCCGCTCCGCCTGCACCCGCAATAATTACCTTGACTCCTTTGTCTCTTGCCTGCTCAGCATATTCAAACATAAGATCTGGAGTCCGATGGGCTGAAACAACCTTTTTTTCATAGGGGATTTCAAGCTCTTCCAGAATTCCGCAAGCGTGCTTCATTGTCTCCCAATCTGATTTGCTTCCCATAATGACTGCTGCTTGTGCGCTCATTCTTTCTCCTCCAAATCGTCCAATATAAAAAACCCGCACAGACCCTTCTCTTAATACGAGAGAAAGTAATCTGTCCGGGCTAAAAAGAACCGTAAGGAAGACACCTGCAAACGGCAGGAACCATTCCTTCTACATGCCGGGCATATCAGCTTTCCCTCATAGTCCAGCAATTTACGGTTGCCGGGTAGAAACTTATGGGCCCTATTCCCATTATTATACGAGGGGTTTATTCACGTTTTATTAACTACCACCATATTAACAACATACCTGATACTCTGTCAATTGAAAAATCGAACAATACTAAAAGTCAGACAATTATTGTTCGTGTTTTAACCTTCTACTCGTTTTGCCTCAAAAACAATCTGCCGGCCAGCCGGCTCATAATCGACCTTGCCGCCTGTCTTAACTTCTTTAAAAATAGGCTTCTCAGTCCTTCTAACAGGTATATATCCTGCCTTTTTAATTCTTTCCAGGCACTGGTCAATCGTTTCATTTTCCTGAACTTCGAATGACATTTTGTTCTTGCCTTTGCTCATTGAGATAACTTTCCTCTCTTAACAGATTTCACCCAGAAGCCGCCATGAATCGTTTTTGGCTCATAAGCGATGATGAAGGCCTTAGGATCCAGTTCTTTAATCGTCTGATAAAGCTTTAATTCATATTTTCTTGGTGTCAGGATCTGCAGTGCCATCCGATCGCCTTCAAGTCCATTGGCAGCCCAGTTTGTGACGCCATACCCTTTATCTCTTAAAGCTTTTGGCAGGTCTCTGTCATATTCCTTTGTAATTACATTTACGGTAATATAGCCAAGAGCCAGCTTCTCTTCAATTTTCATGCCGACAATAACGCCGATTCCATAACCGACTGCATAAGCAATCAGATTTTGTATTTCATTCAGGTTATCCAGAACCAGCCCCAGTCCAATGACATAGATAACAACTTCGATGGTGCTTATAAAAGCTGCCAGGTAACGCTGTCCCTTAAGCGTCAGAATCATCCTGATGGTAAAAAATGATACATATACGATATTAATGATCAGAATAATAGCGACCATAATAAAACTGTTTTCCAGCAATGCAAGTCCTCCTTCATAGGGAATTAAGAGGCAAATGAGTGTCCTCTCCCCATTAAGTCACTATTGTACAAAAGAAATTGGCTTTTGATAACCTTTTTTCAAAAATTGATTCTTTGTGTATAGGTTATCCTTTTTTGAGTGGGATGAAACTGTTTATCTTTTAATGGGTTTTGTATGGAGGAATGAGGCTCGGACATTTTATCTGGCAGGTTTGGGAATTTATCTAGCATGTTTGGGGTTTTATCTAACAAGTTCGAAAGTTTATCTAACAAGTTTTCATTTTTATCTAGCATGTTTTGGAACTTATCTTACATTTGGCAAAAATCATCTACATAAAGAACAGTTTTAACTTTTAAAACAGACGGCAGAATAAGGAGTGGCGCATATAATTTGATTCTGGTCGCATATAGCGTAGAAGTGAAGCATATATCTGCCAAAGTAATGCATATCCAGAAAAAGTGACACATATCTGCCAAAAAGGAAGAGTTCAACTGTTTCAGCTCCTATATTTACACACAAAAAAGAGCACCCATCAGGTGCTCTTTCATGTGCCCGGCAGCGTCCTACTCTCACAGAGGGACAGCCCCC
>NZ_NPDG01000114.1:0-932 GCF_002272225.1 Bacillus sp. 7894-2 | reverse complement strand
TTTCTCCGCTACCCACACCTCATCCACGCACTTTTCAACGTGCGTGGGTTCGGGCCTCCATCCAGTGTTACCTGGACTTCACCCTGGACATGGGTAGATCACCTGGTTTCGGGTCTACGACCACATACTCATTCGCCCTATTCAGACTCGCTTTCGCTGCGGCTCCGTCTTATCAACTTAACCTCGCATGTAATCGTAACTCGCCGGTTCATTCTACAAAAGGCACGCTATCACCCATTAACGGGCTCTAACTACTTGTAGGCACACGGTTTCAGGATCTCTTTCACTCCCCTTCCGGGGTGCTTTTCACCTTTCCCTCACGGTACTGGTTCACTATCGGTCACTAGGGAGTATTTAGCCTTGGGAGATGGTCCTCCCTGCTTCCGACGGGATTTCTCGTGTCCCGCCGTACTCAGGATCCACTCTGGAGGGAACGAAGTTTCAACTACAGGGCTTTTACCTTCTCTGGCCGGCCTTTCCAGACCTGTTCATTTACCTCGTTCCTTTGTAACTCCGTATAGAGTGTCCTACAACCCCAAGAGGCAAGCCTCCTGGTTTGGGCTAATCCCGTTTCGCTCGCCGCTACTCAGGAAATCGCGTTTGCTTTCTCTTCCTCCGGGTACTTAGATGTTTCAGTTCCCCGGGTCTGCCTTCCATACCCTATGTATTCAGGTAAAGATCCTATCCCATTACGGATAGGGGGTTTCCCCATTCGGAAATCTCCGGATCAAAGCTTACTTACAGCTCCCCGAAGCATATCGGTGTTAGTACCGTCCTTCATCGGCTCCTAGTGCCAAGGCATTCACCGTGCGCCCTTTCTAACTTAACCGTATTTGACAGGTTCATCGAAGATGAACACAATCAAAGGTTTTTAACTCTATTTACATAGAGAGAATTTACTAAAATGGCGATTACTCGGTTATTGCTTCTTC
>NZ_NPDG01000112.1:0-2115 GCF_002272225.1 Bacillus sp. 7894-2 | reverse complement strand
CCAGCAGCCAAGAGACCGGATAGGTACTCCTTAACTCATCAACCAGTTCATATTTCATTCTTCTGGGTATGTTTCTTCCTCCAGATTTGGATACTGCTTTTTTAAAATTCAACCTATGCTTTTAGGTAATCTCTTTCCTCTTCAACCGACTTGAATTTAGTCCTAGGCCGACTTTTAATGGGTTAGAGACTCCTTTACGCTCATCAAACGGGACTCCATCTTTCCATTTCTTAACCCACACTTTAAGCTGGCTGCAGTTACGAATTCCCAATTCTTCTGCCAATACTTTAAAACTCTTAGACCCATTCACGTATTTCATGACGGCATTATGTTTAAACTCCACCGAATAGCTATTAAAAGTTTGCCCTTTCTTTGCCATAGAAAAAATCCCCTCCAAGTAGCATTCTTTCCTCCATGGTAACATGAAGGCTTTTTTGGTCTACTTAAAGGGGACATTAACAAAATGCAGGGGTTTTTGTATTCTATGAAGCATCGTTAGTCTTAACATCAAAATCTTCTATGAATGAATCAATATCCGGTTTATTTTTCAGTGCAATGACTTTTTTACCCTCTGCTGCAAATCTGTCAAGCCGTTCAGCCATTTTCTTTTTGCGGGTTCTGTATGTTGTCAGTATGAATTTAATAAATTTCCAGTCCATTTTCTCCTTGCACCCGGCTGCCATATCAGGCCGTGTTTTCCCCAGATTGGTCAGCCATCTTTTCAATACCCTGTACAGACAGATATACAGGGGAACTTCCAGATATATGACTGTATCACACACAGCTCCCCTGATTTCAAAAGTGTTGCTGTAATTACCTTCAATAATCCATTGCTTTTCTTTCACTATTTCACGCTGTGCATCCGAAAATTCCTGAAGTCCGCTTTCCACCCAGCCGGGCTTCCAGTATAAAACATCCAGATGATGCACCTCAATGCCCGTTTTTTCTCCTAGTTTTCTGGCAAAGGTTGATTTCCCTGCGCCTGCTGAAATCCCAATCACCATTACTCTTTTCAAATAATCACCTTCCCATGCCGAATCCGTTTAATTACATTCAACATCTGTGCTTTTATTCCTTCTTTTGAAGCTAAAGTAATTCTTACTTAAAAGACCAGCCTAATAAGTGCTATAATATGAAAGTATTTAAAAAAGAAGGGCTTGATCATATGGCAATGACAAAGAAAAAAAGGGTGTTAAAAGAGATAAGACAGCTCATCATGATTACGCTGGGTGCGGTAATTGCAGCGGCAGGACTTGAGTTTTTTCTCGTTCCCAATAATATTCTCGATGGCGGCGTTATCGGTCTTTCCATTATCGCTGCTGAACTGACCGGGATGACCATGAGTATATTCCTGATTGTTTTAAACCTGCCATTTCTCTATATTGGCTACCGCAAAATTGGAATGAAATTCACGATACATACCTTATATGGAGTAATTGTTTTATCCGCAAGTACCGCATATCTCCATCATTTTGAGCCTGTTACAGATGATTTATTTCTGGCAACAGTCATTGGAGCAGTCATTCTGGGAACAGGGGTTGGCCTTGTGATCAGAACTGGCGGAGCTTTGGATGGATCAGAGATTATCGCCATCCTGGTCAGCAAGAAGCGTCCGGTATCTGTCGGCCAATTTATCATGATTGTCAACGTATTTATCTTTATTCTTGCAGCTTTTCTCGTTTTTAGCTGGGAAACAGCCATGTACTCCATTATCACCTATTATATTGCCTACAAAATGATTGATATCGTTGTGGAAGGTATGGAAGAGCTGAAGTCGGTTACGATCATTTCTGATATGCCTGAAGAAATCTCTGCAGAGCTTATGAAGCAATTGGGACGCGGAATGACTTATATTCAGGGCCAGGGTGTTTTTACTGGAGAGCCCAAAAAGATCATTTATACAATCGTAACAAGGATTGAACTATCAACGCTCCGTTCCATTGTAGAAGATATTGACCCTGGAGCATTAGTGGCTATTGAAAATATTGCCGATGTCAGCGGCAGCAATTTTGATAAAGGTACAGCGCACTAATAAAGTGAAACTTCAATCAGTGGGAAGTGCTTTTCTCCCCACTGATTGTTAGTTGAACCTATCGGGCCTTTACGGGCAGTTTG
>NZ_NPDG01000111.1:0-49823 GCF_002272225.1 Bacillus sp. 7894-2 | reverse complement strand
AAAAAAGCAGCCTCCCTCACATGCACCAGTTTGGGAGACTGCTTTTTTGTTATATAAACAGCAGCAGACTGAGAGCCATGACGGCCATTCCTGCAACTAAACCATAAATGGATGTATGGGCTTCATCATACTTCTTGGCAGCCGGCAATAATTCATCAAGAGAAATGAACACCATTATTCCGGCAACTGCAGCAAAAATGACACCAAACATGACATCGTTTAAATATGGCATTAAAATCAAGTAGGCCACTATTGCGCCAATCGGCTCAGACAGTCCTGATAAAAATGAGAGCTTAAAAGCTTTCTTCTTGCTTCCTGTGGCATAATAGACAGGAACTGAGACAGCTATTCCCTCCGGTATATTATGAATGGCAATGGCCGCCGCAATGGCGATTCCAAGTGAAGGATCCTGGAGTGCAGAAGTAAATGTTGCAATTCCTTCCGGGAAGTTATGAATCGCAATCGCCAATGCCGCAAAGGTTCCCATTTTCAAGAGTGCCGGATCCTTGACGGCATTTCCGGATTCATTCATTTCTTCAACCGTCCTCACTTCATGGGGATTATCCTTTTTAGGAATAAACCGGTCAATTAATGCAATAAGGAGTATCCCCCCAAAAAAACCTCCAACAGTTGCCCAGTTGCCGCTTACTTGACCTAGTGCTCCTACAAGTGCATCTTTGGCTTTTACAAAGATCTCAATCATGGAGACATAAATCATCACACCTGCGGAAAAGCCAAGTGCCAATGATAAAAACTTCGTATTCGTTCTAGAAGTAAAAAAAGCCATTAAACTGCCAATACCTGTCGCTAAGCCGGCAAACAATGTTAGACCCAATGCAAATAATACTTCCTGCGACATTACACTCTCTCCTTTTTCTCTATTGCCAAAAAGTTTCTCCAGGGCAACTTTTGCATTAAAAAAATATATATCAATAAGTATATGCGCCTAACTTAAAAAGTTTACTTTGGTAAACATTTTATCTCCAACCCAAACCAAAAGCAATAAAAAAGGACTATTCGATTATTTTTTCTTCAATATTATAAGAATAAATGAGGAAAATGTGCATTAAAAAATAAAAAACCTTCGCTCTTTATTGCAGCGAAGGATTAATCCCAGACACGTTTTAATTGAAAAAGCTCCTGAAGGTATCCCCATACAGATATGGGCGACATTATCATTTGATAGATAAGGATAAACGTTAAGAATCCTAAAATATTTTTTCTGACTTTCAGGTTCAGATTTTTAAACACATAATGCTTTTGATATATATATAAGATACCGTAGCTTAAAATGGTAAGCGGCAGGACAAACAAGGTCATCGGTCCAACTATCCAGAAATAACCGAAGAACGCAAGCATCAATCCCGGAATCCAGAAGAAAGTATACACCATATCCAGATATGGCATTACCAGGTTAACGCCTGTTAAGTATTTTGTGTAAATTTGCGGCTGATTCCATGGCTTAATTTCATTCAGGCCTTCAATCATTCCCCTTGCCCACCTCGACCTTTGCTTTGCAAAGTGAGATAAAGAGGAAGGAACATCGGTAAAAGCTGCAGCCAGAGGCTCAAAGTACACTTTCCATTCTTTTTGAAGCAGTCTCCATGTTAATACGATATCTTCACCAATGGCATCGGGCCAGCCATTTACCTGACGGACTGCATCTGTTTTGTATAAACTGAAAGCACCTTGGGCAACCAGTGTTCCCTGATATAACCCCTGCAGCCTCTTTATTGAAGCTATACCCAGGTAATAGTCCCACTCCTGTATTTTAGTCAAAAGGTTTTCACGGCTATTGCGCACAAGCATGGAGCCTGCTACCGCACACACCTCTTCAGGACTGCTTTCCATGCGCGATACTAAAAAGCGGACTGCTGAAGGATGCAGCAGGGTATCTGCATCAAGTGTGATAACATACTCTGTTGTCACATGCTGAAGACCTCTATTTAATGCATGGAATTTTCCGGTATTAGGTTCCTTCAAAGTATCAATCGTAAGGTTAAGCTCTTTTTGAGCTCTTACTATTTCATTTTGCGTATTGTCTGTAGAACGATTGTCTATAACGATTACCTTAATCTTCCCTTGATAGTCCTGGCTCGCCACATAGCTTAACGTTTGAAAGATTGTTTTTTCTTCATTGAAGGCAGCTACCAGCAATGTCACTTCCTTATCAGGATCCGAATTTTTAAAAGATGGCTGCTTGTCCAAAAGCAGACTCATTACCAGAAAGGCATTCATATAGCCCGGTACATAGGCAATACCTCCAATAATAAGAATGCTGATCGGGTATGTGACAATTTCTGCTAAATCCTTCAGCCAGGGCAGTGAGATATATATAGAGAAAGCCATCCATAATATAGAAATCAGGTGACTAATGACAAATTTCTTATTTATGGATAGATAAACTTTTTTTCTCCTGCGATTTATGACTGGATCTGCAGGTTTAGAACTCGGCACCATAAGCTCACCTTCAATGAATATAGTTAATTAAAAAATATAGTATTTTATCATTTAAGTAACCTGGTAATTTATACAAGTATTCAAGGCAGAATGTCTTCTTTTTTGAATGTCTGAAGCATTGCTCCCGCAAAAAAGAGCAGCCTTAGACTGCTCCTCACCCGTATCTTACCTTAGAAAGGTACCATTCATATATTCCTTATACGCCGTCCGTATTTCTTCTTCGGTATTCATGACAAACGGTCCACGTGCCACAACCTGTTCTTTGACTGGCTCGCCTGCATATAGTAAAAAGCGCAAAGGCTCTTCAGCTTTTACGAAAATTTCGCTTCCAGCGTTCCCGCCATCTCCCAATTCAAGGACCTGGCCTTTTGCTGCATTGACTTCATTTTCTCCAAAAACCCCGCTGCCTTCTAAAATATAGATGAAGCCTTTGTAGCTTCCAGGCAGGTCCTGCGAGGCTGCCGCGCCTCTTTTCATCCTTGCTTCAATCATCGTAACAGGCACATGATTTAAGGCAGGAGATACAACCCCTTTGGAGGATCCGGAAAAGACTTTAATAGTAACGCCCTCTTCCTCTCTGACAGGAACTTCACTGCCTTTAAGATTTTGATATCTTGGTGCTGTCATTTTTTTCTCGCTGGGAAGATTGATCCACAGCTGCAGCGAATGGGCAGTTATTCCTTCTGTTGGCACTTCGTTATGGACGACACCGCTGCCAGCTGTCATCCATTGTACATCTCCAGGGCCTAACACACCGCCCTCACCGGAATGACTGTCATAGTGCTCAATGGCGCCTTCGATGACATAAGTTACTGTCTCAATCCCGCGATGCGGATGTACGTCAAACGCTCCCTTTTGAAATTTATCTTCCATCATCAAAAGGAATGGGTCAAATTTTTCCCACTTCCCTGGTTCTATCACAGGGCCTGCTGCATGAATGGGGCTATGTTCCTGCAGATTTACTTTCCTGATTGAAACAATTTTCCGCTTAGTAATTTCCTCATTTTCCATACGCCATTTCTCCCCTTTACATGTAAAGGGAGCAATTGAAAAACAATTGCTCCATCTGTAATTACTGATTACCTTTTTTAATCCACCCAGCAACTGTGACGGTTCTTTTCGCCTGATGCTTAACAGCTTCCTTCACATCTTCAATCATTTTCCCATCCTGGTCAACCGTTACGCTGATTCCATACGGATTGCCGCCTGCTCCGAAGAGAACCGGATCTGTATATCCAGGAGCAGCCACAATCGCTCCCCAATGGTACATTGTAGTATAAAGGGAAAGGATAGTTGCTTCCTGGCCCCCATGCGGATTTTGGGCTGATGTCATTGCACTTACTGCCTTATTAGCAAGCTTCCCTTTCGCCCAAAGACCGCCAGTTGTATCAATGAACTGTTTCATTTGGGAAGGCATATTGCCGAAACGGGTCGGCACGCTGAATATAATGGCATCTGCCCATTCAAGATCGTCCGGCTTAATTTCAGGCACATCCTTTGTTGCCTCAACAGTAGCTTTCCATACAGGATTGCCTTCAATTGCAGATTGCGGTGCCAATTCTGGAACCTTAAAAACTTTAACTTCCGCACCAGCTTCTTTGCCGCCTTCCTCCGCCCATTTAGACAATTGATAGTTTGTTCCGCCCATGCTGTAAAAAATTACGGCCAATTTCACATTTTCCATATGAATCGTCTCCTTTTTAGTTGAATTTCCAAATAACCTTGATAGGATACCCATATCAGCACCGCCTATTCTTTCATTCTCTTCCCTTTAATTCATTTCATTAACTAGTTTTATATTTGTTTATACCAGCGGGCTGCAGCCTGAACTTCACCCATGGTTAATTGGTGTCCAAAACTTTCCCAGTGAAGCTCGACTTTCGCTCCTGCACTTTCCAATAAAGACTGTAAATCAGTTGATTCTTCTGCAGGACAAATCGGGTCATTGGTTCCTGCAGCGATAAATACCGATGTTCCGCTAAGATCAGGCAATTCAGCACAACGCCTTGGAACCATCGGATGATGCAGAATCGCCGCTCTTAATGAGTTTTTATGATGGAATAATAAGCTTCCTGCAATATTAGCTCCATTCGAATAGCCAATTGCCACTATGTTTTCACGTTTAAATTCATATTTCTGTGCAGCTTCATCTAAAAAATCGTTTAATTCTTTAGTGCGAAAAATCAAATCTTCTTCATCAAAGACACCTTCTGCCAGTCTCCGGAAAAACCTCGGCATACCATGTTCCAGCACATTTCCCCGCACACTAAGGACAGATGCCTCAGGATCAATATGCCCTGCAAGCTGAAGCAGGTCAGTTTCTGTACCTCCTGTTCCGTGAAGCAGCAATAACACAGGTTTAGAAGCATCTTTTCCTTTTTGAAAAATATGTTTCAAAGTATCTTCCCCCTCTTCTTTTTAATCCAATTCTCTAACTTCAATTGGGATTAGTTTCCGCTCGATGTGATTTCTCATATCCTCATATTGTTCTGGAAGCATCAGCTTCTCTCCCATTTTCCCAGGTGATTCGTCATGCGCAAATCCAGGTGGGTCGGTTGCAATTTCAAAAAGAAGTTCCCCTTGCTCCCGAAAGTAAATGGCATTAAAATAATTCCGGTCCCTGACTGGCGTCACACCATATCCATTTGATCTCACATATTCCTGCCACTCCAATTGATCCTCGTCATCTTCTGCCCGCCAGGCGATATGATGGACTGTGCCGACACCCATCTGGCCGCGCTTGCCGGAAGTTTTTTTCAGGTCAATGACATTGCCGATCCGGGCAGTGGATTGGAACCGGATCATTTCTCCCTCTTCCCCAATGCGTTCAAGGCCCATAACTGTTTCAAGCAAATGTGCCGTTTGCTCAGGCTGGGTTGAATATAGTGTCGCTCCAGCAAAACCCTTTATTGCAGCATCAGGAGTGATGCCTCCAAAAGACCATGTATTCATCTCTCCCTCTTCTCTTTCTACCATTTCTAATACAAGGCCATGTGGATCAAGAAGCTTAATCGACTCTTCTCCGAATCTTTTTTCCATTGTGTAAGAAATATTAAACTTCTCAAATCTGTCTTGCCAAAATCCAAGGGCACCCATGGGAATGGCATAGGAGGTTACCCCAACCTGGCCATCCCCTATGACTCCCTGGAAAGCATTCGCCCATGGAAAGAAAGTAATGATTGTCCCCGGCTTTCCTTCTTCATTGCCAAAGTAGAGATGATAAGTGCCGGGGTCATCAAAATTTACGGTCTGCTTGACCATTCTCAAACCCAGTACTCCTGCATAAAAATCGACATTCTCCTGCGGATGGCCGACGATGGCAGTGATATGATGGATCCCACTAGTTTTTCTGCCCACTGTAAACACCTCTTCCTATTTAATGTATCCTAAATTCAGCCAATAAAACTCATTTCAATTCAAATATTTTTAATTCAAGATATTAGATTTAACTCTCTGTTCGTTTTTTAACTTTTTCAAGTAAATTTACTAAATGATCCAGCTCAGCTGAATTCAGTTCTTCAAAAAATGTATTAACCCATTGCTGGTGTTTCGGCATAATCTCTTCCAATAACTTATTTCCTTTGTCAGTTAAACCAATATGAATCGCCCGGCGGTCATTAGGACATGCGTTCCGTTTTGCATATCCCTTTTCCACAAGCTTATCAATTACATAAGTCATCGAGCCGCTCGTAATTAATATCCTCTTACCAATTTCGTGTATCGTTTGCATATCTTTGTGGTATAGAGCTTCCAGCACTGCAAACTCGGTCATGCTAAGGCTAAATTTGGTGATACTGTCCTTTATGCATTCATGAATGGATTTGGATGTCTGCATGAGAATCAGGAAGGCCGGATTAGGGCACGACCTTTTCATATTATCACCTGCCAATACCTCAAATTAATTTATCTTGATTTCGAGATAATTATAAAATACATTTCTGATTGTGTCAATCTTCTGGATTGAAGACCTCTTTCTTCAGTCAGCTGTTTTAATTTAGCCGAGTGTTTTTCACATTATTAAACACCGGCCATTTTAAATCATTCAGCATATTGACTTCTTCTTTAACATAAAGGTATATATGATTTATAATGTTGGAATTTTCCGATAAATTCAAGGGGTGAGGGAATGTATAATGCATACTGCCGAATGGTTCAAAAAACCTTCAAGCTGGCATCGCCTTTTCTGCCATGGCGGGAACCGGAATTATTAGAAGGCGCCAATAGCCTGGATAAGCTTCCGGATGTAATTAAGAAGAATGACATCAGCAGAATTCTGATTGTAACTGACAGCGGCATCAGTGCTCTTGGCCTAATGAATGGTTTGCTGTTAAATTTACAGAAAAAGAGCATTGAGTTTTATATATATGATCAAACCATTCCAAATCCTACAATTACGAATATAGAAGAAGCACTTGACGTATATAAAAAAAAGGATTGCCAGGGGATTATAGCTTTTGGCGGGGGTTCTCCGATTGATTGCGCCAAAGGAGTTGGTGCAAGAGTTGTGAGGCCAGAGAAAAGCATTTCACAAATGAAAGGCCAATTTAAGGTTAGAAAAAAGCTCCCTCCCATTTTTGCAGTCCCGACCACAGCAGGTACTGGAAGTGAAGCCACTGTTGCTGCGGTCATTACTGACAGCGAATCACACGAGAAATATGCGATCATTGATTTGAACTTAATCCCGCATTATGCTGTTCTTGACCCGTTGATTACTTTACAAATGCCTCCTCATATAACAGCTGCAACCGGTATGGATGCACTAACCCATGCCATCGAAGCCTACATTGGCAGAAGCAATACAGCAGAGACTAGAAAATTCAGCATTGATGCAGTCCGGCTCATTTATAATAATCTTTATGAAACATACAAGAATGGAGAAAATCTGACGGCAAGAGCCAATATGCAGAAAGCTGCTTATCTTGCAGGACTGGCTTTCACCAGGGCCTACGTTGGCAATGTTCATGCTATTGCCCATACACTCGGAGGTTTTTATTCGGTCCCTCACGGTTTGGCAAATGCCGTCATCCTTTCATATGTCCTGGAGCATTATGGAGAGACAGTATGGGATCCTTTGGCTGAGCTGGCAGTGGCCGCACGTATCGGCAATGCGACAGATTCGGCTGAAGAAAATGCCCGAAATTTTATTCTTAGCATAAAATCCCTAAACAGCAGCATGGGGATTCCGCCAAAAGTGAGCGGAATTCAAGACAGGGACATTCCAATCATGGCTGAACGTGCCTTAAAGGAAGCAAATCCCCTGTATCCTGTTCCGAAAATCTTCAGCAGAGATGATATGTTTAGACTGTACCAGCTGATAAAAGAGTAAGAGGCAGGTTGCATTTGACTGCAATCTGCCTTTCTAAAACCGTTTTTTTATAAAATTCATGAACACAAGCATGGAAGTTGAAATCAGTAATATAATTGAAACCCACATCCAAGCCAGTTCCATATCTCCTGAATCCATAGCAACGTAGATCGCGGTGGGAAGTGTTTGTGTCTTTCCGGGAATATTGCCTGCAAACATTAATGTGGCACCGAATTCTCCTATTGCCCTTGCAAAGCTTAATATTGCTCCTGTCATGATAGCTTTAGAAGCCAGCGGCATCGTTACATGCAGAAAAACCTTTAAATCTGATGCACCATCGACTCTAGAGGCGTCTTCAACCTCATTGTCAATGGATTCAAAACCAGCCCTGGCAGATTGATACATCAGAGGGAAGGCTACAACGGCCGCTGCAATAACAGCAGCCCACCACGTGAATATGACTGGCCCGTTAAACAGCGATTCAATCCCTCGTCCGACGAAAGATTGCTTTCCAAAAACCACAATAAGCAAAAATCCTACAACGGAAGGCGGAAGGACCAATGGCAAAAGCAGCAAAGTATCTATAATTGCCTGGCCTTTAAACGTCCGATTTGCCATCAGTTTTGCAGCTAAAACCCCTATTACTAAAACAGCGAGAAGCGATATAGAGGCAATTTCCAGTGAGAGTTTAACCGGTGACCAAAAGTATTCGGATTGAATCATTTCAGCAGGTAAAAAAACCGTATGGCTCCATTTTAGACATTCCTTGTTCAGCTTGCATAAATCTGTAGAAAAGCTGTTTCGTATCCCGGTTATTACTCTTTTTTAATACTCCCAGCTGATTGAAAATAATCATATAAACTCCTTTATAAATAAAAATACATCTGTTAAATATAATATACCTAATCATTATAAATGAAAAATTAAGAGCAGCATTCTATTATCTTGAAGTTTTTGTGTCACGGATCAGATTTTTATAGTAAATCACTGTTGCCTCCAGATTGCCTTGTTCAGACTGTGCGAAGCCTGGTATGATGCCTGCTTTAATATATCCTGCTGATTGATAAAGGATATTGGAAACATCACCTTCTCTAGTATCAAGCACAAGCAGGCTTCGGCCCTCCTGCTTCGCTTTATCTTCTGCCGCTTTTAATAGCAATCGTCCCAAACCCTTTCTGCGGATGGAGGGGTCAGTCATTAATTTTGCAATCTCCGCACGATGGCTTCCATTTTCTTTCTGGCATAAATGGAGCTGGATTGTTCCGGCAGCTTTCCCATCCATTACAGCTAAAAACAAAACCATATCTTTGTTTTTTAATAAACCCTCCCAATATTCCTCTGCCTTAGCTTGACCAAGCGGGGGCAGAAACCCTATTGATGCTCCCTCATTTACCACCTCAATTAATAGTTTGGACAGCTCTTTTTTGTATCCTTCAATGGATTTAACCTCGAAAATATCCATTCCCGTTCACCCGTTTCTTTTAATTTATCTAACCTGTCCACTTCTGGCGAATCTAATACATTAACATTCCATATAAGTAAAAAGTTCTCCTCCCTTCCTCAAAACAAAACAAAAAAAAGCTCTGCCAAAAATTTCACGCAAAGCTTTCATTATGCTTTATCGAAACCAGCCCTTCTTCTTAAACCACCAAAACATGCCTAAGGCAATAATAAACATTAATAACAGCGTTTCAAAGTATCCATATTTCCATGTTAATTCCGGCATGTTTTCAAAATTCATTCCGTAAATTCCCGCAATGAAGGTTAATGGCATAAATATGGTGGTTATCACGGTAAGAACTCTCATTACCCGGTTTGTCTGATGGGAGTTGATCGATAAATAACTGTCACGGATATCGGTTGTCAATTCCCTGTTTTCATCAATCATTTCAGTCAATTTCAATAAGTGGTCATGAATATCAGCAAAGTATTCGTATCTTTCCTTTACGCCTTTAAGCCTATGGGAATTAATGACACGGTATATTAAATCCCGCATCGGAATGACTGTATATCTTATCTGCAATAAATGATGGCGGATATCAAATAACTTCTCCAATAATTCTTCCATCGTTTCATCATTTGGGTTGTCTTCAATGAGACTCAAACGATCTTCCAGCTGATAAACGATGGGAAAGTAATTATCCACTATTTTATCAATGATATGGTACATGACCAGGTAAGGGTCCCATTTACTAATCTTCTTACTCAAGCTCAGCCTTTCCCAGACATCATCCATTTCCCTGGAGAGGTCATGATGGTAGGATACTATGTAATTTGAACCAATAAAAAAGTTAATTTCCTGTTTATCTTCGTTAATATGATTTAGGCTATGGGTGACAAAAAAGCTATAGTCTTCATAATAGTCCATTTTGGGGCGCTGGAGTTTGACAACACAATCCTCTATTGCCAGGGGGTGAAAATGAAAAGTCTTATCGAGCTCAGCAGTTTCCTCCTCGGTTGGCTGATCAAAATCAACCCAAAACCACTTATAACTTTCCCACTCTGCTTTCAGCCGCTCAAATGTAATATCTTTCTGCAGTTCATTTTTTTTATTAACAGCTTGTATTCTAATCATGATTGTCTCCTAGTCTTTCCATTCTGTAAACGTATTTTTTCCACTTTTGATACCGATATCCTAATGAAGACTCTTCCACTGGATATTTATTATTTACCTCTTCACCTTGCTCTGTTAAACAAGAAAATACTTTTCCGATTCAAGTCAGACCATGCATGTTTTTATTCCCTGATCCAAATTGCTTTTGTGTATCCAATTTTCATACCCGCTTTTTCCATATTATTCTGGCTTACCGAACCAAACCTTGCCTGACCAGTCACCAGCTCGGCATCATTTGTAATCGCCTGGGAGATTCGGTCTTGAATAAGCGCACTGTGGACTCCCCTGTTTTTGAAAGAAGGCAAAACAGCCGCAGCGGCAAGATTTGCCACCCCTTCCTCCATGAAAATGACACCTATTCCAGCTGGTTCGCTGTTTACAAAAGCGAGGTAAAAGACCCATTTTTCATTGCCATGAAGCACCTCATTATTTTCAGCTATCCCCTGGCTAAGGAATCCTGGCATGCCAAATCCCTTTGTATAAACCTCACCGAAAAGTCCAAAATCCTTTCTTTGCATCCTGCGTATATAAATACCAGCATGAATGGGAAGATCCTTAAGATCTGATGGCTCCGCAAACAGAGTGGTATGGAAATCACATTGATAAAATCCTTTTTGATGATCCGTTTGACGGTGTGATCTCCAATCGAATGGGAATCCCTTTTCCCTGGTAGAAATCAACTATTTGGTCAAGAACTTCGGTATCGGCTTCCTTAAACCCCTTTACGAGATTGAAGGTTGGACCCGGAATATTCCTGGCAAAAAAAAGCGGTTGTCTGGCCAAATTTTTTTATCTCCACGCCCATTGGGTTTCCATCCCGTTTTTTAATAGCTGTCAATCTGGAGTGCAGCACATCTGTCTCTGCCTGGTCCAGCCTCTCAGCTAAGTCCCTTTTCATCACTAGATTCATAATTTTCACCTCATTTATCAAAATCAAGCCTTCCAAAAGAATGCAATATTTTATATCGCTTAACTGCAAGTATTCCTTTCCAATGATTGCGTGCAACTTGGAATTCCTTATCAAATTGTCCCCAGCTCCAGGAAATATCCCATGTCCCTTCTTTTGAGATCTGCTCAATATAGAAATCAAGATTATCATCAATTAACAATCCAAATTTCATAGAGAGAGAATCTTCAGGATGCTCAGCAAAATCCAACGGAGTGGCTGTATAGCCTAATCCCCAATCTCCTTTGTTCTTCCCGGCAGCTATGTATGCAAGAGCATTCACTTTGTCAGCCGTATGCTTGAGAGTGCAATTAATTCTGGAATCAAATTCAGTTTCCTGCTTAGACATTAGCTTTATCAACTGCTGAAAATTGTTTTAGGAGACAAAGATGAGTGATAGGGATTTAGAAACCGGACAATGTTTTACTATGTACGTAGAGTACAGAGACAACGAAGGAAATTTTCTTGAACCACTTAAAAGAAAATATCGTCCGGTTGTAATATTTAAGGATCCTTTGGATGATTCTGTTTATGCTTGCCAAACAACTGGCCAAATGGATAAACCACGCTATAGAAAAAATGGTGTAGTTATCAGGGACATTCAAGAAGCCGGTATGAAGAAAGAAACTATTATCCGGCTCGAATACCACAGTAGATACAAAATCGAAAATCCAGAAGATTTGAGAGGACCTATAGGAAAGTTATCTGAAAGAGATATTGATAACTTCCTTGAAAAGCTAGTTGAAGTACGATTAAAGGAATACTCAAGAGAAAATTCATTAGAACTTTAAGGGGGCACTTCGAAAATTTTGTGTTGTAAGCAAAATTTGACACGACAAAAGCCAAATTCCTATTAGGTAAAAGGATTTGGCTTATTTTTTCGTAGGCTTTAAAAATTCTTTTAAACACCAACCAGATTATACATTAACGCTGTAATTGATAGTCGTTCAATTCTTGAAGTAACATTTCAATCCCTCTAGGGCTTAAAGTTAATTCTCCGTTTCCAAAGGTCTTATTTTCAGGTGTGATTTCTCCGGTTATAGCACAAGCTTTACCAGGGTTATATTTTTGGAGAATTATTTTATCGTTTTCAACAAAGATCTCTAAGGGATCTTTTATTTCTATATTAAAAACTCTGCGTAATTCAATGGGAAGAACAACTCTTCCTAATTCATCAACTTTTCTAACCACACCAATGCTTTTCATTGAAAATCATCCTTTCCCAACTCTATCCATCAAAATATTTATTATTATAGCAAACTAATTATAAGGTGTATCGCCAACATTTCACAAAAACTTCATATGCTAAGATCGCTTAATTCTGACGCTATTCAATATGAACTTAAAAAAGATGACTCCGGCTGCTTACCGAAGTCATCTTATCGCTGCTTGGTGTCTACTTAATAGGTTTCGGTTAACATAACAACAAAAACAGTTTTTATTAATTGTTGTTTACAACGTCTTCAACAATCTGAAAGATTCAGTAAATAATGCCGGAAACTTTTTAATTATCAGAGAATATTTAATTCAAAAGTGCCTAATATAAGAAATTTAATACTTATTTCATAAAACTCCAAACAATAAAAAACAATAAGAGTACACTGTTTAAAATAAGCATTTTCTTTATACCGAACCCTTTAAATGTAAAACCCAATTTGTAAAATATAACATCAACTACACTTTTACTAATAAAGAACAATCCAGCATATAAGAAGGAGTTTTCAGTCGATTGTTTGATTAAATAAATAATCAAAAACAGGATACCTACTGTAATGAGAGAATGGTAAATGCTAAGTTGTGTTTCATTGGTATTTTCATTCATTTTCACTTACTCCTCCACTTTAAAAAATGTGTAAAAGTCATTATTTACTAGATTATTAATTAATTGTCTTAGCTATAGAGCAAATAGTATTTTTTGGTTGTACCAGCTTGGTGTTGACGGTTAGGATCCCAATACATAGTGACAAAATATTCTTGAGCAAGAATACCTAAACTCTTATGATCCCATCTTTGCTTTTTGTAGAATATAGCATACGCATTAATGTCAGTTTCAATTGCAATAGCAATCAGCATGGAGGATATTACAGTCCCTAGAACAGTTGAAATTACTCCTATAGCAACAGCCAAAGCACCAGTTGTCATGTTTTTGATATTTGTTGACAGCTGTACATTACCATAAGTTGCACCTTTATTTATTGTATAGTCGCTACTTGGATACGGAGAGGTTTTCGATTCATGATATGCCATGATTCCTATTTCATTATCTGTCTCTTTTGAAGCTGGCGTTAATGCCTCACTTTCCGGAACATACTCTTCATTGAAAGTCGCAACTTTCTTACCATTTTCATCATATAAAACGTTGTCATCCAACTTAAAAGCTTCTACATTGCCTTCAGGGCTATGCGCTTCCATTCTAACAGATCCATCAGCTTGTTGATACTGATAAACGTCGTATTTTTCTCCTCTAACCTCAATAGATTGCTTTTCTTCCTTTTTCAAGGAATCTAAATAAGCCTTCTTGTCAGTAATTTCTTGAGTTCCATTACTGTTGGCAAAAACATTTGATACTGGACTTAGTAATACAGCAACCGAAAGTAATGATACTAATGTCTTTTTAAACATAGTTTTTCCCCCTTAGATTAGTGGACAATGACTTTTACACACTTTAATCTTACCTTAAATTATCCAAAAATACCAATAATTTATAAAAATGTAAAAATTATGGGATTGTGTGCTATGATTCAAATCTCCTATAATTAGGGGGTTTTCTGAACATCAAAAAAACCGACAAGGTATAAACCCTGTCAGTTTCTTGTTTGTTTTCTCCTTAATGACCATCTGATCCATCTAACTAGCCATATAATCACAGTAATAACAAACAACACAAATAAAGGAAGGAAGTTATCCTTTGCTATTTCGGTATTAATATAATTCAGGGCAAAAAGAAACAAGATTGTACCAAACGTAGCTACATAAATTTTTTTTAGCATTCCTTTACAACCTTTCGCTCATAAATGTTTTTTCCTGAATTTAGGAGGAAAAATGGATATATATATAGAATTATTATATTGTGAAAAAACTTTAAAAAGGGAGATAACTCATGAGAAAAATTATGAAGTCTTTAATTGTTTTTCTAACGCTTTTACTAGTTTTAACGTCTTTCCCAAGTTTAAATTTTGCAAGCACTAATCTACAGAGTGATTCTTCATTAGAGAAGTCCCAAGTAGATGAAAACGAATTGGAAACCAATTTAAATGGTGATATTCAACCTAATGCTATTATTGGTGGCGGTGTAATAACTTGCCAGGGTCTTACAGGATATGCAGAGTGTGACATCGACTTAGTTTCTACAAGACCTTTAACTTCCGGACAACTTACTGTAAGATTTTATAAAATAGTAGATGGAACTAAAACTTTATCAAAATATTATAATCTTCCTGTACGCGGACTTAACGGAAAGACTTTTGTTGAGCTAGTTACAAATCCTGTTTTAACTAAAGGCAGTTACCAAGCAAGTGTCCATGGTTATATATACGGATATGAAAGCGATATTCCATATAATGTAGCTACATTTTGGTCTACAAAATTTACAGTCAAGTAAATAAGAATGGGAGATAAAATGGTCTATGAAGGATTGGGCAATTAAACGAGATTCTCAGGATACATCCATTTTTATAACAAACGAAATGGAAAACAAGGACTTTAAGTCTATAACCAAAAAAGAAAGAATTCCTTCTGAGATCAGAACTAATACCGGAACTTTATCTAGTGTAGAGCAACTATTACTATCTAGAAACTATGTGTTTAGTAATAGTCTTTCTGAGTATATTTGGAATCCTTCAGGCTATGATATGAAGAAATTAACCCTTTATACTAAACACTTTAAACAAGTAAGATTCTTATATTCAGGTGAACAATTAAAATTTATTCATCTTGAAAATCCAATTGAATCTTCAATCCATCAATTTTCCAATCAAATTAATAATAATGATTTAAACTTGTTTGTTAAAGGACTTTACTTTAGTCCATTTAATGGGTTTGAAAAAAAAGATTATTCACAAGTAGTCCCGGAAACTGGAGAAAAAGAGATTTACACATTGAATAATAATTTTATTGAACCGTTAAATCTCACTGAACAATCTTCAGAGACTGAGTTGATACATTTTTTAAAAAAATGTTATCCTAATTTCAGAACAGAACCTGACAGACTTTTATTTAATGAAAACATTTTGAACAATTTTGCTGTTAGATTACTAGCTACAATTTATGAACAAATTTCTTTTGTTGTAGAAGTAAGTTCTAAAAGAATTTTACTACTAGGAGTCTCTAAATAGCTATTTCAAAAACAGGAAGGACTATCTTATTTAAGTTCTTCCTGTTTTTGATTATGTAAAAACCCTCTAAATTAAGCCAGAAATTAAGATAGTAAAGGATGTGGTCTTTTGAATAAACTTTGGTTTTTTCTTTTTATTTTAGCCATAATTTTTGGAGTTAATTTTGCAAAAGAACATACCAATGAAATTCTGGGAACAATAATATTATTCGGACCTCTTATCTTTTTTCTTTTATACTTAATTCCAGCAGCAGTATATTACTTTAAAAATAAATTCTAACTCAGTTTGATGATTACTGTTCAAATTATTACAAACACGACTAGGCTACCTTAATGGCCTTTTTTTCTTGAGGGCAAACTACATAAGTTCCAAAAAAAGTTAATACCAATTTACTTTACTTATTTGCAAATTCAATCCAGTTTTTATCCATATTGAACACCACATCGGCCTTATATGACTTTCCTTGTTTTGACTTCAGTGTCACCTTAATGGTTTTACCAGAAAAGAGCTTATCAGCTTCATTTTTGGTAATAGTCTTTTTCCCTAACTTCTCTAATCCATTTTTCCAAATAGTTGTTTTGCACCCATCTTTATATCCTGAACATGAGTATCCTTTGCTATTTTCATAAATTTCCTTTTTGCATTTCGGGCAAATAGCAACAGATTCTTTGGCTGGATTTGATGCTGAAGAAAGAGTTTTTACATTTCCTTTAATTTCTTCAGCAGTTCGTTTCAGAAGCCCTTCAAGTTCTTCATAAAAGGTTTCTTCTTTCAATTCTCCTTTTTCTACTTGGGATAGCATTGTTTCAAAAAATGCAGTTAACTTAACACTATACAAGGAAAAATCTTCAGGCATCATTTCTATTAATTCTCGGCCAAGTGTTGTTGAAATGATTTGGTTTTTCTTTTTCTCAATAAAGCCACGCTGCACTAACTTTTCGATAATGCTATCCCTAGTTGCTGTGGTGCCAATCCCCTCAACTGCTTTCATCATTTTTTTATCATCTGCTTGATCCAGGAACTTAGCTGCGTGTTTCATATCATGTAATAAAGTTCCTTCAGTATATCTCTTTGGTGGTTTTGTTTCTTTTTGAATTAAAGAGTATTCTCCTACATCACTTAAACTAGAATTCTTCAACGAACCTTCCTGAAGAGATTCACCATAAAGCTCTCTCCATCCAAGCTCAATTAGTACAGTTTCTTTCGCCTTAAATGTGTATTCTTGATCTAAAAAAGTAGCTGTTGCTTCTTCTTTTACAGCATACGGATAAAAGGCTGCTAAAAATCTGGTGAAAATCACATTATATAGTGTTGCTTCATCCCCCGAAAGGTTGCTGGCCACTTTAGATGTAATAATAATTGTCTCATGATCTGTTACTTTCGAAGGATCTACAAATGAAGATTCAATCTTATACCCCTTTGAAAGAATGTTTTGAACCCATTCATGGCCAGAATGTTTTTCAAGCAGTTCAGGGAGTTCCGAATCGTTCGCAATGTATTCCGAACTAGTACGAGGATATGTTACATATTGTTTTTCGTATAAGGCTTGGGTGGTGCTTAATGTATGGCTTGCACTCCATTTATATTTTTCATTCATAAACTTCTGAAGCTCAGTTAAATCAAACAATTTATTAGGCTTCTCTTCCTTTGTTTTTACAGTCATATCAAAAGCCGTACGGCTTCCGAGAGTTTTTAAAATGGATTGTGCAGCCCCTTTCGTTAAATGAGTATCTTTATCCAATACAAGCTCATATTTAGCTCCGTTTTTAGCTGTTGCAGAAATTGAATAATGAACAACCTTAGAGAAATTTTCTATAGTTTTATCCCGCCTTACTACCATGGCCAGAGTAGGAGTCTGAACCCGACCTAAAGAAAGTACTTTAGGACTTTTGCTTAATTTTGTAACCATCATGGTACTATTCATTCCAATAAGGAGGTCCGATTCTTCTCTTAATTTTCCGGCCGCAGCTAAACCTTCATAATGTGATCCGTCTTTAGCGTTTTTGAATGCTTTGATAATCCCTTCCTTGGTCATATCCTGAATCCACATGCGCTTTAAAGGTCTTTAGACCCCACTTAACGAGTAGATTTTTCGAAAGATGTGTTCTCCTTCTCTTCCAGCATCAGTCGCAATATAAACTAAATCTGATTGTTTCATAAGGGCTGTGATCGTCCTGTATTGCTTTTTGACTCCTGGATTGTCAATTAAAGTTAAAGGAATATTCTTGATGAAAAAAGGCAGCTTGTTAACATTACCCTTCCATCCCCATTCTTCGTTTATAGATTCCGGACTTACACAATTAACCAGGTGGCCAAAAGCGAATGTATAAAGTTTTCCATCGTTTCCGATATAATGTCCTTCCCCTTCTTTATAACCTCCTGAAATGGTTGCTGCTAAGTCTCTCGCTACACTTGGTTTTTCACAAACAAATAGTTCCTTCATATTACAATCTCCTTTTTAACAGTAGTATTTAAGTATTTAATTTCGGAAATTAACGAAACAATAATGTGCTTCTCATCTTGCGTAAAAAAACCCGATTCTTTATTGGGACTAAAGTAAGAAAAAGAATAAAGATAAATATTTCATTTTCATGGATGGATGGTGGTAATATATCAAGTAATCCCTTTGGGCTTTTGTAAAACTATCACTTAAATCTGATATATTTATTGTTTTACGATTTAAATAAACATCGTTTCCTAAATTGTATTCTTCTATTATTGAATCCAATTTTTCATTTAATGCCATGCATTCAACTTCATTAAATTCATCATATTTATACTCATTAACAAAGGTACTAAATCCTAGTAGATTTAGTTTCTTAACCCGATCCCTGAAAAATATATTTTTTATATAATTAATCATTGTTTGTCTTCCTCCAAAACAAGGGGGTGTCCCAAAAGTATTTCTTTTGGGCACTCTCTTTTTGATTGCATAAAAAAATAAGAAAATCGTTCACTTTTGGTATAATTAAGTCACCACAACAAACCATACGTGAAAGGAACGATTTTCTTATGTATAGAGAGTATAACACGAAACAACTAGTTCTTCCATTGGACCTTCAAGTACGAATCCCCCAACAACATCTTGCCCGTTTGATCGACTTCGCAGTCGATCAGATGAATCCTACTATCTTTTCATCTTTATATCCAGGAGGCGGAAGTCCTCCTTACCACCCTCAGATGATGTTGAAAATTATTCTTTATGCTTACTCAAACCGAATTTATTCTTCCCGTCAAATCGCTAAACAGCTAACAGAAAACATTATTTTCATGTGGCTTTCAGGTGAACAGCAGCCCAATTTCCGCACTATTAATCGGTTCCGATCTGAACGAATGAAAGATGTCATTTATGAAACCTTCTTTTCCATTGTCGACCTCTTGCGGGAAGAAGGATATGTAAAACTAGAGGATTACTTTCTGGATGGCACCAAAATAGAAGCTAATGCGAATAAGTATACCTTCGTCTGGCGAAAATCGACTGAGAAATATGATCGGAAATTGGATGAGAAATTTAAACAGCTTAGCCTTCAGATTGAGCAGGTTACAGAGGAAGACGAAGAGGCAGAACAGGAATTAGATCTAATGGAGAAGTTAGAAGAGTCTCCGATTTCTTCAGAAAAAATAGCTGAAACGGTAAAAAAATTGGAGAAACGTTTAGAAAAGGAACCGAAAAATAAGACCTTAAAAAAAGTAAAGAACCAATTGGAAAAAGACCTTCTGCCAAGAAAACAAAAATATGAACAGCAAAAATCGACCTTTGAGGGGAGAAATAGCTACTCTAAAACAGATCAGGACGCTACTTTCATGCGGATGAAAGAGGATCATATGAAAAACGGCCAGTTGAAACATGGCTACAACGTGCAAATCGGGACAGAAAACCAGTTCGTTGTTGGTTTTAGCCTGCATCAGCGTGCTGGAGATCCAGGTTGCCTTATTCCCCATATGGAGGTACTGGATAAATATAACCGTCCCAAGCCCAAGTCAATAATTGCCGACTCTGGATATGGGAGTGAAGAAAATTACGCTTATTGTGAAAAAGAAGAAATCGAAGCCTACATTAAATACAATACATTTGATAAAGAAACCAAGAGGAAATGGAAAGAACAAGTCGGAAGAATAGAAAACATGGATTACGATGCGGAGTTGGATGAATGGATTTGTAAGAACGGCAAGCGCCTTACTTTCCAATATGAGTCTAAAAGAAAATCAGATAATGGATATGAATCAATTAAAAGAACGTATCGCTGTACCCAGTGTCAAGGCTGTCCGTTTCAATTAACCTGTGCTAAAGATAAAGACACAAAGACCGTTCAGGTCTCCATCGGAAATCAAAAGCAGCGAGAGGAAGTCAGGAAGAGACTTGCCTCAGAAGATGGTGCTCGAAAGTACAGAAATCGAAAAATTGATGTCGAGCCAGTCTTTGGACAGATTAAACACAACCGAAAATTTAGCCGTTTTTCTCTAAGAGGCCTATCAAAAAACAGCACGGATTGGGGTCTTATTTGTGTTGCCCACAACTTAAAAAAGTGGGATGAACGGAGAAAAAACACGATAAAATTGGAAACAAACTAGAGGGAAATGGCCCTCTAGTTTTGATTATTTGTTCAAAAATAGAGAAAAATATCCAAAAAAATAAAACTGACTCAAAAAAGTCGTCATTCAACGACCTTTTGAGTCAGCCTCATTTTATCTCCTTTTAATTAGATTTCCATTTCGTTGATTTCGTGTCTATCCATTTCATCAGCTTCCATTAAATATGCAACTACGGTTCTCCACCCTATTTCAGCAGCACTGCTTCCTGGCAGTGACCAATGCAATAAGAACCCGGCAAGCTCCGCACTTGGATTATAAGACCAATTTTCCTGAACACCCTCAGTCCAATGCCACCATGGAGCATGTGGGTAATCGTTGTTTGCAGGCATCACTGATGGCCACATATTCTTTTCATGTATATAGCTGTGTTCTAAATAATTTAATAGCTTTTGTACAACCTGTAACTCAGGTTTTGCCTCAATGTTCATCAATATTTGTCCGGCTGCCCATGAAGCCATCGGTGATGAGTGTGGTGACCAGAAATCAGGTTCAATGCCATTCCGAATCCTCCGTCGTCATTCTGAAAAGCTTCAATGCAGTTTATTGCCCCTTCAGCATTACGATCCTCAAAATGGTATGACCATAAAGCTGATTCAAGCGGTCTTGCATTTCTCTTTATCCATCTGCTGGTGTTCTCAAATCTTTCTTTTGTTATCTTCATAAAGGCTTCCTTTCTTAATTGGGCGCATTTGATTTCTTATTAGTTTTCTAGCTATAATTACAATTTCCTTTTTTTACAATCAAAAAGGAAAAGAGTCCAAGCTCTTTTCCTAATCAATCCACTTTACAATATCATCGAAAGGTCTGCGTGTTTTCGGCCTTGGGTCTTTCACTCTGTACCCAAATGCACACATTACCGACAGTCCGAAGCTTCCATCTTCAAGAAGACCTTCCTCACCCAGAAGCTTATTCATTTTTTCAATGTCAAAACCTTCAATCGGGCAGGAATCTATGCCAATTTGTGCAGCAGCAGTCATCATATTCCCCAGTGCGATATAGCTTTGCTTACAGGCCCAATCAAAGAGAGGTCGGTCTCCTTCCAGAAGATCAAAATCAGACTTCTGGAATTCCTCAATCCGCTGCAAATATTTTTCCAGCATTTCTTCCGGCATCTCCAGAGTATTTCTAAAATGATCCTGCAGATACCGGGAATCATACTTTGTATCTTTTTTCGTTCTTGCCAGGACTAAGACAAAGTGGCTTGATTCAGGCAGTTTACCGAATGCTCCCCAGGAGGCATTCTTAATTTTCTCACGAAGCTCCTCGTTCTGAACAACCACAAAACGCCATGGTTCAAAACCAAATGAACTTGGTGACAGACGGCCTGTCTCCAATATAAATCGAAAATCTTCTTCCGGTATATGTTTATTTGGATCAAATTCCTTTGTTGCATGCCTGAATTGATAGGCATTCAGAATGTCTTCCTTTAAAGTTTCCTTTTCACGCAAAACCAAACACTCCTTTTCTGACTGTTCTAACTTTAACGTAACACATTACAGCACAACATTCATGAAATCAGCTTTTAGTTTGTCCTTTTCACTGCCGTTTCTAATTATTTGGGGGACTTTCTTTGTAAATCCATAGACAGTCTGATCATATCCCGGCAATGAATTCCATTTTCATGAATATCTTCTTTGTAATGCCGCACAAAAAAATCTCTATCGACCCCTGTGATTCTAAAACCGCATTTTTGGTAAAGAGCCAGCTGCCCGATACTGGAATTCCCCGTACCAATTTCAAGGGTCTTATTTCCGCCTTCAAAAGCAAGCTCTATTGCATGCTGAAGAAGTTTTCTGCCGATGCCCTCTCCCTGATGTTTTTCACTAACGGCAATATTAACTATCTCACAGGTTCCTGGCCTTGTGGCAAGAAGGATATAAACGCCGACAACTGCCCCGTTTAGTTCTGCAATATATATTTCCCCTCGACTTAGATAATCCTCAATAAATTCAATTGAAGGATCTGCCAATAATAGCAGATTCATAGGCGGAGACTCTGAATGGTCTATACTTCGAATCTTCATTATGTCCTCCTATTTATGTCAAGCTAGCAAAATAATCTTTGAAAATACTTTCTGTTTGTTCTTTCGGATCAAAAACGGAATGTCCTGCCCCTGCAATCAATTCTTCTTTTAATGAAGGGTGATATCTTCTAAATTCCTGCACCTCTTCTTCCTTTATCAGAGTGCCTTTTTCCTCTCCGCGCAATAAAAGGACCGGCTCTTCAATTTGATCCAGTCCGTGCGTTAAGTCCAAATCCTCTGAATCCATCTGAAGTTTTATGGGGAGATCTTTATGAACCCTTGCGTGAATTCCATCTACTTTTTTCACATAGAATTCTTCCTTTCTTTCTGCAAATTCTTCCGGGCTGATTTCCTGATTAGGGGAGATAGCCTGATAAAGCTCCTCCCATGTCTGATGAACTTTATATCTGGCGATTAGGTTTTCAACCCATTCCTTTTTCATAACAAAGCTTTTTGCAGGAAAGTCCCCGACCACAAAACCCTTTATTTTGCCCGGATAATCTACTGCAAATTGCACAGTATTCGGGACTCCCCTGGAAAATGAAATAAAGTGTGCTATCTCAATTCCGGCGTGCTGGAGAACCGCCTCAATATCACTGGCCAGATGCCGGATTGTAAAGCCGGTCTCCGGAAGACCGCTGTCCCCGCACCCTCTTAAATCAATTGAAATGACCCGTCTTGGTTTTCCCCATTTTCCTTGAGAAAGTTTTTCCCCAATCCACCTGAACATTCTTCCATTTGAAAGGTTCCCATGAATGCATATTACTGGAAGGCTGTCATTCTCGAATGCAGGTATCCATTCCAGATAATGAAGGGTAAAGCCTTCCTCTCTTTCTATAAAATGATGATCCATAGCTGTCATCTCCCCAGTCCATTTTTGATTACCTTTTTTATTTGAGTTTCCCTTTCATGCTTAGCGATATATTCAAAATATCCAATTCTATTTCCCCAGGGATCCGAGAATGTTGCCCACTTAACAGGGACTTCTTTCCTCGTATGAATATCAAATGGTGTTATTTTTAATTCTGTGATCAGCCTTTCACGTTCCTGTTCAAGATCAGGCACACCCAGTCTAATTGGACCGCTTCCTATACTGGGGGTACCCTCAGCTATCTGAAGCCAGCACCCAGTGATGAGTTCCCACTCTGCAAATCCTTCATGCGGAATGAAATCAGGTTTTTTATTAAGCAAAGTTTCGTACCACCACAATCCCTTTTTCATGTCCAGCACCCTGAATTGAATCGTCATTTCATAAATCATTTCAATCCTCCCTTCCTATTCCAAATTATGTAATTCGTTAATATTATCACATTTCCTTTATTTTATTGTTTTTGAACCATAGTAAAGGGAATTAAGAGTATTGGATATTAGAAAGGGAGTTGATAAACCATGACAATTAATGCTTTAGTATTAAACTGTACGCTAAAAAAGAGCAGTGAACCCTCCAATACCGGTGCACTTATAGATGAGGTTATTAAATTTTTTGATAAAACGGAAGTGGAAACAGAGGTGATTACAGCAGCAGACTTTAAGATTGGATACGGCATAACTTCTGAAGCTGTGGATCAGGAGGATGAATGGCCGGATATTTTTAAGAAGGTTGAAGAGGCAGATATCCTTATCCTTGGTTCTCCCATCTGGCTTGGCGAGCAAAGCAGCATCACCACTAAAGTGATCGAAAGATTATATGGAGGGAGCAGTCTGACCAATGAAAAAGGCCAGTATATTTATTACAACAAGGTTGGCGGCGTAGTGGTGACTGGCAATGAAGATGGAGCCAAACATGTTTCGCGTTCTGTGCTATATTCACTCTCCCATATGGGATTCACCATACCGCCAAACGTTGACACCTATTGGGTTGGAGAGGCTGGTCCCGGCCCATCCTTTATTGAAGCAAAGGGCTATGAAAATGACTTCACAAGACAGCATGCCAAAATAATGGCCTATAATTTAATCCATTTTGCTAGAATGTTAAAAGCTCATCCGATACCTGCAGAAGGAAATATCGTTAAAGGCTAGTTGCATTAATAAGCAGTAAAAAACCAGCATTGACCCTCAGTGCTGGTTTTCCTCATTATCTTTTAGGGGAAATCTCCAATCCCAATTGATCCAGTGCGAAAGTGATTCCCTGCTGCAGAATGGAAAAACACGGAATTTTCGTTTCTTTATTTCCGCTCTCTATTATTTGGAGGCTAAGATCTGGTGAAATCCCGACAAATATGCAGTTGCTGCCCAATAGGGAAGCGGCTCGGACAAATTTCTTCAAGAAATCCAGAGTATATTGATCTACACCTTTTAATGCGGTTAAGTCCAGTATTAAATATTCAGCTTTATATCGGGGAAGATTCAGTAATGTTCTGTTCAGTAATTCCTCTGCCCGCAGCTCTTCATATCTTCCAACCAAAGGGATGACCAAAATGGAGTCGATCACGGGTATAATAGGAGAAGAACTCTCTTTAATAATTTCAGATAATACTCTGGTCTGCTCGGCAATTTCCTTTTCCAGCTCTTTCTGGGCGCTTTGTGTCCGCTCTTTTATCATTGCGCTGATATTCTGGGAAGGTGTGATTTCGGATTCAAAAAATTCGTATTCGGAATACTGATCCCCCTGGACCTGGCTTTGCCTCACTTTATACCATATATTTGTTTCGAACAGCCCGCTTAACACCCCTGCCCAATGCCCAGGCAAAAAACTGCCTTCTGTTTTTTTCTTTTGAGCAATATTAATCTTATATTCCCAGCCGCTGTTAACACGTACAATAGCTTTCTTTTCTTTGAGACAGAAGGAAACAATGTCTGTTTTTCCCCATCCGGCAGTTAGATAAATATTGGGCAGATGATTGATAATGTCTTCTTTTTCTTTATTCGATTCCATATAAAATTTGCTGACAATTTTCCCTGTACGGTACCCGGCCGTTTCCAGCACAAGCTTGGCCGACTTTTCACCTGAAATTTCTTCAATGGAGTCCAGCAGTGTCTTGAAAGCTGTGTTTACCCAAAATACCACCACATCGTCATTCTCAAATCTAAACGTTGCCTCATCCAAATCCCAATCGAATAAAGATCCATTTACATTTATTTCATACTTGGAAGAGTTAGCCTCCATCGAATACCCCCTCATTTATACATTCCAGTCATCTATTTAAAGAACATTATTATTCTACCCTCAAGATTATTTCGGAGTCAAAAATGTATATGCTTCCGTTAAATCCTTATTAAGGATGAAAAAAATCCATGTAAAATAGCTGCTGAAATTTACCGTCTGCGAGCCTGAAAATCCATTCAATTTTCCGCATCTTATCGTGCAGAGTTCCTATTCACCTCCAAAAAAAAGAGATAGGCAAGCAAGTCTTCCCCGCTTATACCTACCCTTCTTCTTCCCACTTAATCGTAAATGTACTGCCTTTTGCCGAACTTTCTTTTAAAATTAAATTTGCGTTCAAAGCACCTGCAAGCAGTTTGCTGAATGGAAGCCCCAAGCCAAGCCCTCGTACTTTCAGCTTCTTCTGTTCACCCCTGTAAAAACGCTCAAAAATAAAAGGCTGCTCCTCTTCCGCTATTCCTGAACCAGTATCATGAACATCAATAAAACTTTCACTTAAAATAACAGTAATGCTGCCATCTTCATCAATGGCATGATAAGCATTATTCAATAAATTAATCATAATCTGCTGCAGACGGTACGGGTCTGTTGATCTGCAGATGGTTTCAGAGGGCACTTCCACACGATAATGAAAATGGCCTTTCTGTGCCAGTGCCCATTGCCTTACAATATCCTGCACGAGCTTATTCATATCACAGTTTTCGGGCCTGATTGAAAAAGCACCGGAAGATAGCGAATTAAAATCGAGCAAGTCCTCAATCATTTTCTGCAAACGGCCGACTTCTTTTAAAGAAATATCAAGAAATTCCTCTCTTTCTTCCCCGCTTACAACATCATCACGCACTGCCTGAATTAGACCGCTTATAGATGTGACAGGCGTTTTCAAATCATGTGTGACCCCAGCCAGCAATTCTGCCCTAAGTTTTTCAAGGTGCATAAGCCGCTCTGTCATTTCTTTAAACGATATGATTAAATTATGAATCTCTTCCTCATTGGCCCTGGCTTTCAGTTCAATTTTATAGTCACCTTCACTGACCTTCGAGGCAGCTTGAGCAACTTCCTGAATGGGTCTCGAAATTTTCCTGGAAAGAAAATAAATGACACTCCATCCGAGAAGACCCAATCCTGTGAGCATGATAAATAACAAGGAATATTCCTGATTTACGTTCGTCAAATCATCTGCGCTTTGGACCACCACGACCCATCCTGCCTGGTTACTATCGAATGATATTTCCGACTTGACTGCGTATACGTCTTGCCCATCCTGTGTCTCCAGCTTTTGAACGTTCTTTTGGTTCTCAAGCAAATCTGCAGGCAGAGTCCCGAGATTGGGGCCAGACCGGTTATTTCTCTGCATACGTCCAGATTTTTGATATAATATCTGGCCATTTAAATCACTTATAAAAACCTGGGGATCAAACTTAAATTCCAGCAGCTTCGCTCTTTCCTCCAGCATTCTGTTAAAAAATGGATCAAATTCGATGCCGCCGTCCTGCTGTACGACACGCCCCGCTGTTTCATCAGCAACATACTGCAGCAAATTCAGCCGGTTTTCAAGAGTTGTATGCCTGATCCACCACATAGATCCTGCTGCCAGTATGATAAGTCCGATGACAAGTGTAAATAAATAGCGGGTTGTCCAATAGCGGAGCAGTGTTGTTCTTTTGTTATTTTTCATAAACATGGAATTGGTACCCCATTCCTCTGAGCGTCCTTATTTCACCTTCTGTTTCCGGCCAGTCCGTTAATGCCTGCCGTATTCTCTTTACGGCCAAATCGACAGCACGGTCGCTTCCGTCATAATCCATTCCCCAGACATGTTCAATCAACTGATCCCTGGTGAAAGTTCTGTTAGGCCTTTCAGCCAAAAACAGCAGCAGTGATAAGTCTCGCGGAGTAAAACTTAACTCCTTGCCATTCAGAAAAATGGTATGCGCTTCAAAATTTATCGTTAAGCTTCCATATTGTTTTATATGCTCATCCGTGTACATATTTGATGATCGCCGTAATACGGCGTTCACACGTGCAACAACCTCATCCCCAATAAAAGGCTTTGAAATATAATCATCCGCACCTGTATTCAAGCCCTTCAGCTTGTAATCGATATCCCCCAGTGCTGTAAGCATGATGACAGGACATGCGCTTTTTTCACGAATTTTTTCAAGGACACTCCATCCATCCATGCCAGGCATCATAATATCCAGGATCACAAGGTGGGGGGAGTGACTGAAAAATTGCTCAAGGGCATTGGTGCCGTCATATGCTGTCAGAACTTCAAACCCTTCTCGCTGCAAGTAGGCGCTCAAAACCCTGGAAATAGCCAATTCATCTTCTGCCACAAGGATCTTTTTCATTTTAATTTCCTCCAATAAGTTAACTATACAGAAAAATCCCCGGATTTGTACACGGGGATTTTTAAAACTTATTACAGAGAGCCTGTGTCTGTACCTGTTTCAGTTATACCTTCTTTAGATACGTGCTGCTTCATGCTGCCATCTTTCCCTTGCCCATGACTGCCTCTCATTTCCTTCATGCCCAAGCCTTTAATACCCATAAAATTTTCTCCGAGTACATCCTGTAATTTAGCACTGTCCTTCTCTTCTATTTCCGAGATAAGTTCTGCTGTTGATTTATCATTGGTGGAAATACCCAAGTCCTTAGCGAGATCAGCCACTTTTTTCGCCCTGACCTCTTGAGCAATTTGCTGAATAAATTTCCCATCTATTGATATGCCCAGTTCCTTCGCTTCTTTTTTGACCTTCATGGAAAACACCTCTTGCCAAGCTTCCCTGATATCTTTGCCTTCTATGGAGATTCCCAGTTTTTCAGCCTCTTTTTTTACGGATACTGTGTATATCTCTTTTGATAAGGTCTGCAGATCTTTTCCATCAGTAGAAATCCCTAGCTCTTTTGCCTTCTTATTTAAGGAAGCAGTCTGTATTTCTTTCTTAAGAGTATCCAAATCTTTGTCATCAGTTGATACTCCCAGTTCTTTGGCCTCCTCCTTCAGTTTCGCTGTACCGATTTCTTCATGAAGAGCTTCTGCATCTTTTCCTTCTGTTTTAATGCCCAATTCTGCAGCTTCCTTTTTCAGCTTAGCAAGCATTACTTCCTCCAGTAGGTCTTCAGTATCTTTTCCATCCGTTTTAATCCCAAGCTCCTTCGCTTCTTTCAGAATTTCTGCTTCCCTGATTTCACCAATTAAAGTTTCGGCATCTTTTCCTTCTGTTTTAATGCCGAGCTCTTCAGCCCTTTGAAGAACAGATTCAGAGTCATTAGTAAACCCTCTGCCATGATGTCCAAACCCCTTGTTTTTAAATTTCCAGCTTAACTCGCTTTTTTCTGCAGAAGTTTCTGTATCTGCTGCAAAAGATGTTGTTGCATACCCCCCCGCCAGTAATAAACCTGCAAGGCTAAAACCAATGATTGTCTTTTTCATTCCTATACCTCCTGAATATTTTCAAGGCCAAGCATTCTTAACCTCGACTTTACTATATCGGGGCAATGTGTCAGGAAGATGTCAAAAAAACTTAATAAATAAAAAAACCGTCAATGCCGCAATAAACGGCCAGACCGTTTTTAGCCTGCTTCCCGAATTTCTTCATTGATAAATTTCCTCTTCTGTATAAAGATGAGCCTCATTGAAAGACAAACACCTGCAGCAAGAAGCCCGAAGGTAAGGCCAAGCCAATATCCAGTAGCCCCGAGGCTGGTATGATGTGCAAGAACGTAGCCAGCAGGCAGATCAGCCAATAGGCAATCAATGTGATGACAAAAGAAATATTCACATCTTTATATCCTCTTAATGCAGCTTGTGCAGTAGCCTGGATGGCATCAGAAATCTGGAAAAACAGGGCGTAAATCAGAAAATGGGCAGTTAAGGCAATAACAGCACTATCAGTAGAATAAAAACCTGCAACTTCATAGCGGAAAAAAACGACCAGCAGCCCAGTAAACAAGGCAATCAATACGGCTAAATAGATGCCAAGCCAGCTGTAGGACTTTGCATCCTTATACCTGCCTGCACCTACTTCAAATCCGACTAACACTGTCTGCGCCATGGAAATGCTGATCGGGATCATATACAGGAAGGAAACAATGTTTAAGGCAGACTGATAAGCGGCAATAGTTGTCACATTGAATTTACTGATTAAGATGGTCACCACTGCAAACATACTTGTTTCAAAAAAGATTGACAATCCCATGGGTACTCCAATCTTTAAGATTTCTTTGCATTTATCCCATGAAAAATCATTAAGACCGCTGAATATCGTATAGTTTGAAAAAGGCTCCTTCGTTTTGATAATAAAAGCAGTCATGACAAGGATGAACCAATAAGTAATAGAAGTTGCATACCCTCCACCAGCTCCTCCCAGTTCAGGAAATCCCCAATAGCCAAATATCAGGACATAATTCAGAAAGAAATTGATTGGAAGCGAACAAAACTAAATCACCATTACAACTCTCGTTTTGCCGAGTGCATAGATGAAAGATCTTAAAACATTAAATATGAATAAAGGAATGATTCCAAAGCTGAGTCCCACAAGATAGCCCCGAGCCGTTGCTTCCACAGCATTAGTCAGATTCATGCTGCCAAGCAGCGGGTCAAGCAAAAATGAACCCAACAGAATGACGGCAAAGGCAATAACAAAGCCCAGAAATATTCCATTTTTCACGATAGAAGTAACTTCCTTGTTCTTTTTCTCTCCAAACGCTTGTGCCGCAATTGGAGATACAGCCATTAAAATTCCGCTGAGCCCGGTAAAAACAGGATTCCAAATGGAGGAGCCTATCGCTACGCCAGCAAGGTCGGAAGCATTATATCTTCCCGACATGATCGTATTAAAAAAGACCATTGCAAACATGCCAAGCTGCGTGATTAGAATAGGAATCAGCATGATGGTAATTTGCCTGATCTTCTCCTGTAAAGTAAACGTCTGATACATCCTAAGGACTCCTTCTCAAAATATTAATCATAAATATCATTATATTATATCTTTAAGAATAAAGACCTTATTTTTAGACAAAAGAAAAAAGAGCTGCAGAAGCTCTTTTTTCAAGACATCACTCATTTTCTTCTTCAACTATATATTTAAGTTTTTGCAGCTTATTATTCCAGTATTGTTCATAATAGGAAAGCCATTGCTTCAATTCTGTCAGCGGCTCAGGCTGGAGATGGTAGATTCTTTCTCTGCCTGCCTTTTTCCCTTTTACTAACTCAGCTTCAGAAAGGATTTGAAGATGTTTTGATATGGCGGTCCGGCTTATGGGAAAATGAGCACTTATCTCTGAGATCGGGCGTTCTTTTTCAGCCAGCAGCCTTAATACTTCTCTCCTCGTTGGATCGGCGATTGCCTGAAACACATCATGTTTCCTGGCAGAAGCACCCATTATTCCTCAACAACCTTGCCAAGCTTCGCAAGAATTCCAGTCCATCCCTGTGACATTCTTTCACGGATAACCGCACTCTCAGCTTGAGCTTTCTCAACCAGTTCATCTGACTGTTTCCAGCCGCCATGTATAAGAGTAAATTCAGTTTTGCCGCCCAAATCTTTCAATAGGAAAGATACAAACCATCCATCTGTATCCCATTTAAAAGAAAGCCGGTTAGGCTCATCCAGTTCTGTAACCTTACACGGGGAAGGACCAAATGGGGACTGAATATGAAATTCATAGCCCAGCTCAGCCTTAAAATCATTTGGCATAAACCAGGCTTCGATCCCTTCCGAAGTAGAGACTGTCTTCCAAACTTTTTCAATCGGCGCATTAAGTATAACTGTTTGTTTAATATCCTGAAGTGTTTCCATTTACATACTCTCCTTTAATGATAAAATACAACCTTTTGGTTTCATTTAAATCATATACAACCTTTTGGTTTTATGTCAACTGGAATATTATGATGTTTCCTAAAATAAAGCCTAAATATGCAGGTTAATCCATATAATTTACAGAATTAATCTAATATCTAAAGGAGGGATCATGATGCAGGAAACGATTCAAGCCCAAAAACTTTCTGATCTGGAAACTGCGATTCTTACATATGTGAGACCCGATACTTTTCCGCTGGCTATAAGAGTTTTAAAAAAAGACGAGGAATTGCCGGACAGGATAAAACGTCCGGCAAGAGACTTTGGCAAAACATTCAGCATCTGTCAGGGTGTGACAATGTCTAGAAGATATGGCTGGTCCATTGCCATGGGCAAAGAAGACTTATCATGCCCAATTGCCAAAATCGCTTTTGGATTTGAAGAGGAACTGGACTATTACTCAAAAGGAAGCTTAACAGATGGCATGTATACAAAAACCTGTGACCTTGGTGCCTTAACCGAAGCGGCAGTTCCTAAATTTTCAAAAGAGGAAGCCGGAACGGTATTAATCGCTCCTCTGGGGAGAGCAGCATTTGAACCGGAAGTAATCACGGTTTATGGAAATTCAGCCCAAGTCATGAGAATGGTTGCGGCTGCCCTCTATCATACGGGCGGTGAAATTACATCCACTTTTACGGCTAGGGTCGACTGTGCCGATATCGTTATCAAGACCATAAAAACCGGTAAGCCGCAAGTGATCCTGCCATGCTATGGAGATCGGGTTTTCGGGCAGACACATGATCACGAAATGGCCTTTACCATTCCTTTTTCCATGGCAGATGAATTTGCTGAGGGATTAAAGCAGACCCACAAAGGCGGTGTGCGCTACCCAGTCCCAACCTACCTTCAGTATGAGGCAAAATATCCGGACACGTATGAGAAGCTGAACGAGATGTTCGACAGCCTCCCATGATTATTTGATGCTGCTGCCCCTAAGAGTGGTACGGCTTGTTTCGTTTTGGGAAAAGGGTAAAATAGAAAAAGACAGCTATTAAGAAAAGAGTGAAATTTTTGAGCAGCTTATTCCCATCCCTATATGATTTGGCCATGCAGCCACTTGAAAAAAGAAAATTCCGGAAAATCAGAAGTCAACTTCTTTCAAAGGCGGAGGGCCGGGTACTCGAAGTTGGTGCCGGCACAGGCATTAACTTCCCATTATACAAAAAAGCTGAGCAGGTCGATGCCATTGAACCGAGCCAGGCAATGATTGAAAAATCTATTTTACGAAAGAATACGGCTGCAGTACCTATCCAAATTCATCGGCAGTCTGCTGAAAATCTAGAATTTGCGGACAAAACATTTGATTCAGCAGTTGCCGCTCTTGTATTCTGTACGATACCAAATCCTGACAAAGCACTCGCGGAAATCAGACGAGTCTGTAAGCCGAAGGCAAAAATACTATTCTTTGAGCATGTTAAAATGGAGCAGCCCGCTCTGGCATTTGCCCAGGAAGCCCTAAACCCTCTATGGAAACGAATTTGTGACGGCTGCCACCTAAACCGTGATACACTTCTGGCTATTCAGAAATCCGGCATGCAGGTTACGAACGTGACTTCCTATTATAAAGGATTGTTTCTGGTAATAGAGTGTGAAAATAGCGGTGGCAGCTGATTAGCTGCCGTTTTTCCCTTTTTTAACTTTTTCGGCGTTAATCCCGTCGATTAACTGCCTTTTTCCTCCTCCACTAACACCTTCGTCATTAATGTAAAATATTTACTCCTATTCATGATCCACTTTAGCTCTTATTCATAGTCCAAAATTAGAAATCCGTTTCAGTTCTCCATAAGAATAGAAGGCCGATTCAATCAGCCTCCTTTGACTACACCTTTTTTAATTCGTAATTCCGCTTATCGACCAGCTTCTTATCATCCTTTTTAATAGAGCCTGACGCTATTAATTCAAGTATTGGCTTAACCCTGATCACATTCTGGATCTTTAAAGCAAGCTCAGGGTTTAATTCCTCTACTGATTCTACGAAAATCTTAATCTGATCCTGCCCCTGCTCATTTGTTACCACAGCCTGGAAAACCGGATACCCTGCTTCATTCAAGACCTGTGCAAGCTGTTTTTCTCTTACAAACATTCCTTTTACCTTTACTCCATCACTAACACGCCCCAGCACTCCTGCAATCCTTTTTCCCTCGTACCCTTTAACCCAGCGGGAGAGGTCGCCTGTGCCAAAGCGGATCAGCGGATAGCTTTTATCAAATAGAGTGACAACCACTTCTCCTTCTCCATCTGAAACCTCCCATCCAGTCTGCGGGTCACAGATTTGCACGATGGCAGAATCAGTTATTCTTAACCCAGGGCCCTGCTTGTCTTCAAATGCAATACATCCGCAATCCGCAGTCCCATAACCTTCATATACGGAAATCCCATTGTCTTCACACCTTTTCCGCATTTGTTCAGTCAGCATTTCAGCAGTAAAGAAAGCTTTGTTCAAGACAACATCATTTCCCATTTTCCATCCCTTTTCTTCAAGGGCATCAAGCAAAAGGTTAAAGAAGCTGGGAGTTCCCACATAGCCGGTTACCCTGATATCCTTCATGATCTGAATCTGCAGTTCCCGATTCCCGGTTCCCGCCGGTATGACAGTTGCTCCTAATTCACGGAGTGCCGAGTCAAACATAAAGCCTGCCGGTGAAAGATGATAGGAAAATGTATTCTGTACAATATCATTACTGTTAAACCCAGCTGCACTGAGAGCTTCTGCGAAACGCCAAAAATCCTTCTCGGTGGTTTGCGGATCATAAATTGGTCCTGGTGACATAAAGATTCGTGTCATCTCATTAGGCTTTACAGCGGCAAACCCTCCGAAGGGCTGGTCTGCAGATTGCAAATCCGGCAATCGATCTTTTTTAAGCACGGGAATTTTTTGTAAATCTTCTAGGGATAGAATATCACTTAGAGAAATATGTGCATCATCTATCTGACTTTTAAATCCTATGGCATTGTCATAGGCATGCTGGATCACTTCCTTCAGCTTTTCCACTACAGCCACCTCTTTCTTCTTTTATAAGATTTAATATCTTTATAGCTTTTCCGTCCTTTATCCCCCATTCCAAGGTAAAATTCTCGCACATCCTGATTGGAAAGAAGCCGATCCACCGTTCCATCCATCACAATCCGGCCGTTTTCCATGATGTATCCATAATCGGCAATCGATAAGGCAACATTGGCATTCTGCTCCACTACCAGGATCGTGGTCCCCTCTTCTTCATTGATTTTTTTTATGATCCCGAAAATCTCTTTTACTAATAGAGGGGCCAGTCCTAATGAAGGTTCATCGAGAAGCAGCACCTTTGGCTTTGCCATGATTCCCCTGCCAATGGCCAGCATTTGCTGCTCTCCTCCTGACAGATAACCGGCCTGCCTGTGCTTCAGCATTTCAAGCTTTGGAAAGTAATGATAGACTTTTTGGATATCACTTTTAATATTCTTCCGGTCTTTCCTGGTATGTGCACCTGCGATCAGGTTATCTTCCACAGAAAGGTGCTTGAACACCCGTCTTCCTTCCATGCACTGAAAAATGCCTTTCTTTACGATGGTTTCAGCATCGCTTACATCAATGCGCTCCCCATAAAGCTCGATAAACCCATCCGTCACTTCACCGTTTTCACTTTTCAAGAGGCCTGAAATCGCCTTAAGAGTGGTCGTTTTCCCGGCGCCATTGCTGCCGAGCAAAGCAACAATTTTTCCTTTTGGCACCACCATCGACATCCCTTTTAATACAAGGATGACGTTATCGTACATCACTTCGACATTGTTTATTGTCAGCATGCATCTGTCCTCCCGGCTATTTCTCTATTTTTCGTTCCCATGTCAAGTTCTGAAACAGTTGTTGCTTGCTGGTTTTCTATATTTGCAGAATCAGAGATTTGTTAGCGAAATTTCATGTTTATTTTCCAAATTTCGAGTTTAAGTTCCAAGCCTTTAAAAGTGAACAGGAGGCGGGTATAAAACCTCGCCCCCCACATGTTAGTAGCCGATATAATCAGTGAACACTTCAAACTGGCCGTTCTTCACTTCTGCCAATCGAACTTGGTTTGTACCAGCATGATTGTCAGGTGAAAAAGTTACTGGAGCAGCTAAGCCGCCAAGATCCAGATTTGAAATCTTCTCCAGGCCGGCACGGATGCCTTCGCCTGAAGTCGGGTCTTCAGCAAGCTTCATGCCTTCAACCATGATTTTGGCGGATACCCATCCCTGGATAAACTTCTGGTTCTTGTCTTCCAGCTTTTCACCCTTGCTTTCTACGAACTTTTTAACTTCTTCCATGCCAGGCAGGTCTTCATAAGGGAAGGCATGTGTGACGACCCCGATAAATCCTTCCGCAGCATCACCCGCAATAGGAAGCAAGCCTTCACCGGTAGCCCAGTTTAAACCGATGAATTGTGTATCCAAACCCAGTTTTTTCGCATCTTTTAGAATCGTGGCTGTGGCGCCCCAGGTTTGGTTGATAATCGCATAATCAGGGTTTTTCTTTTCCATGTTCAGCAATTGGGATGTTGCATCAAGTGTTTTCAGGTCAACAATTTGTTCATCTACAATTTCAATGCCATTTTCCTTGGCAAACTTTTTGGCATCTTCAATTGGCGATTTGCCAAAGGCCGTATCATTGTAAATTAATGCTACAGACGGTGTGCCGCCAGTATGATTGTCTTTAATCCATTTCAGTACGGACCTTGCCTGGTCGGAGTAAGAAGCCGCAGCCAGGAAGTTATATGGGCTTTCGTCAATATTCTTCAGGTTCTCTGAGTATGAAGCCGAGATGAATGGAAGCTTATCGGCTGCCACCTGCTGGCGAAGAGCTTCAGTGTCCCCTGTTCCCCATCCTAAAATGGCCGATACTTTATCTTTTGATTTTAATTTCTGATAAAGCTTTTGGGCTTCGGGGATTTTATAAGCATAGTCATCACCAATTAATTTGAGCTTATAGCCATTAATCTCCTCGCCTGCAATGGATTCAAAAAATGCTTTTTCACCCTCTGCATATGGTGTTCCAACATCACCGGTACCTCCCGTAAGGTCAAAGATACCGCCGATTTTAACAGTGCCGCCTTTCTTGTCACCTGATGCTTCCTCGCTTCCTCCAGAACAGCCAGCCAGCATTCCAGCCATTAAAGTTGCTGCCAATAAACCCTTCCAAACCTTCTTCATAATGTTCCCCCTCATTTTTCCTCTTTTTTTATAAAAATTTGAAAGAATTACTTTCAAAATTTTCAGATATTATTACCCGGGAATTAATAGGAAAACGGCCAGAGCTTAAAATAGTCTTTAATGTTTTTCCATATTTTCGCGAGACCCTGCGGTTCATAGATCAGGAATAAAATAATCACAAGGCCGAATACTACCTCTTTCATCCCGATTAATACAGCTGATAAGTCGGGAAACACCCCGCTCATCAATTCCACCCCTGATCTTAGGACAACCGGAAGCAGCGTGATAAATACAGCTCCGTAAATAGACCCGAATACGCTTCCCAGACCACCGACCAGTATGATCGCCAAGTATTCGATGGACACTGTAATGCTGTAAAGCTCTGGACTGACAACCATTGTATAATGGCCCAGTAAAGCACCGGCAATGCCAACAAAGAAGGAGCTAACAATGAATGCCAATACTTTATATTTAAACAAATCAATACCCATAACCTCTGCTGCCACATCACGGTCACGGACTGCTATGAATGCCCTGCCGACCCGCGACCTGAAGAGGTTAAGGGTGAAGATGGCCGTAATAACCAGCACCACAAACATTAGGTAGTAATAGCTCCGTTCACTGTAAAAGACAAAACTGCCAAGTTCAGGCCGTGATAGGACCATTCCGGCTGTTCCGCCTGTCAGCGCATCCCAGCGGGAAATAACAAACAAAATGATTACCTGTGCAGCCAGGGTGGCAATCGCCAAATATAATCCCTTTAGCCTTAAGGATGGCAGTCCGAATAGTCCGCCGACAATCGCCGTCACAATACCTGCTGTCGGCATGGCAATCCAGAAGCTTAATCCCAGCTTTGCTGTCAGAATAGCCGATGTATACCCGCCTACCCCGAGAAAGGCGCCTACCCCAATGGAAATCTGACCTGTAAAGCCCGTCAGGATGTTAAGGCCAATCGCACCAATGGCGGCAATTCCGCAAAGCGTAGCCAGTCCAATGATATAATCGGATGCAAACATCGGGAAGACTGCAAATAGAGCCAGAAGAATGAACACGCGCATCCTTACCCTGGTAATCTTCCAGATCGCCATATCTTGTTTATAATTCACATGGAACTCTCCACAATCCATTACAAAAGGATTTCTCATCGGTTACACCCTCTCGATTTCTTTTTTTCCGAACAAACCATATGGCTTGAACATCAGGATAAATACGAGGATGACAAACGGCATAACCTCTTTAAGACCCCCGCCAACCAATGGATCCAGATATCCGCCGGTCAGGCTCTCAAGAATGCCGATGATCAGTCCGCCGATGATGGCACCGGGAATACTGTCGAGTCCTCCAAGAATGGCAACCGGAAGCACCTTTAAACCGATCGCTGAAAGGGATGCATTCACACCGTTGATGTTTCCGAGAAGGATTCCCCCAACTGCCGAAACAATGGCTGCAATCGCCCAGGCCACAGCGAAAATCATTTTCACGCTGATTCCCATTGACATTGCTGCCTGCTGATCATCTGCGGTTGCCCTCATCGCAATTCCAAGCTTGGAATATTTGAAAAAGAGGGTAAAAATGACAAGCATCACCACAACGATTACAAGTGACCATAGATAGACCGGCGCAATGACGATCTCACCAAGGTTAACAGGCTGTTCAGAGAAAATCTTGGGAAATACACGTGTTTCATGGCCCCAAATAATATGGACAATCCCGGCAAGAACACTCGATAAACCGATCGTCGCCATAATCATTGATATGACGGGCTCTCCAATAAACGGCCTCAGAACGATCCGTTCGATGACAAATCCTAAAACAGCACTGAACATCAGAGCAATTAACAGGGCTGCTATAAATGGAATGTTGTAGGCTGTGATAAGCGTTAAACAGACATACGTTCCAATTAAAAGGAACTCGCCCTGTGCAAAGTTGATGGCATCACTGGATTTATAGATAAGCACAAAGCCCAGTGCGACAAGAGCATAAACGCTGCCTACCACGATGCCTGTTACGAGCATTTGCAAGAAAAATGTCATTAAGCTGCCCCCTCTCCTTCATCCATAAAAATCACCTGAAGCGTTGTCTGGATGGTTTGTTCCATGCCATCACGATACTTGATCGTGCCATTGACACGTATTTTTTTGTCCTTTGTATAAAGACCATCGATTAAGGCCTGATATTTTTTAGCAACAAACTGCCTGCGGACTTTCTTTGTTCTTGTTAGCTCTTCATCATCTGCATCCAGCTCTTTATAAAGAAGAACGAATTTTTTCACCCGGGCTTTTTCAGGCAGAGTCTGATTGATTTCCTGCACCTGTTTTTCGATCAGCTCCAGCACTTGCGGCTTGGAAGATAAATCGGTATAAGTGGTATAGCTGATTTGGTTTTTCTCCGCCCAGCGCCCTACATTTTTCATATCGATATTGATCATGGCAACCACATATGGGCGATCCTTCCCGATTGCTACCGCTTCCTGTATGAACGAACTGAATTTCAGCTTGTTTTCAATAAACTGCGGAGAGAACATTTCACCCGTATCAAGGCGGATGACATCCTTAATCCGGTCAATGATATACAAATGCCCTCCTTCATCCAGCCTTCCTGCATCCCCGGTATGCAGCCATCCCTCCTGAATGGTTTCCGTTGTGCTTTTCTCATTTTTGTAATACCCCTTGCAGACACTTGAGCTTTTAATCAGGATTTCCCCTTCTTCAGAAATTTTCACTTCTGTACCCGGTATTGGAATTCCAACACTATCAAGCTTAATATCGCCGTCTCTGTGCACAATGGAAATGCCGGCTACCTCTGTCTGCCCGTAAATACTTTTTACATTTACGCCTATACTATGGAAAAATTCAAATACATCAGGTCCCAGTGGGGCACCGCCTGTATAGGCTCGCTTGATCTTCAAAAGTCCAAAGTGATCGCGGATCGCACTGAACATCAGATAATCGGCCATTTTATAAAGAACCTTCGTACCCGTACTGATTGGTTTATTTTCAAAATGGGCCTGTGCTACCTTCTCACCTATCGGCTTGCACCAGTTATAAATCTTTCGTTTCAGCCAGCCGCTGTCCTGAATTCTGACCTGAAAGCGAGATACCATATCTTCATAGATTCTCGGAGGCGAAAACATAACCTGGGGTCCAATTTCGCGGAGGTCCTCCAAAACGGTTGCCGGCTCTTCCGGGAAATTAATCGTCATCCCATTGTATAAGCCCATGGCAAGAGTCATCATTTGCTCCCCGATCCAGGCAAGAGGAAGGAATGAAACATATTCATCTTTATCTGTCAGCGGATCAATGTCTGACAGATTTTTAGCCATATCGATCAGATTTTGGTAAGTAAGCATCGTCCCTTTTGGATTGCCTGTCGTTCCTGAAGTATAGGATAATATCGCTACGTCATCTGCAGAACCCATATCAACTTCCTCTGAAAATAAGCCTGGCTGCACTGAGTGAAAACTCCGTCCCATTTCCAGAACTTCGTTAAATTCCAGCAGAAAATCCTCCCGGTAACCCCTCATGCCGCGTGAATCATAATATATAATCGTTCTGACTTTCGGAATGGATTCTTTAATTTCCAGCAGTTTATCCACTTGCTCCTGGTCCTCTGCAACAATAATGGTTGCGTCACAATTATCGATAATGTAACTTAGTTCAGCAGACAGGGATTCCTGATAAATTCCTACTGAAATGCCGCCTAAGCTTTGCGCAGCAAGCTCACTGATGACCCATTCAGGCCTGTTATCGCCAATAATGGCAAGCTTATCTTCCCTTTTCAGCCCTAACGATGCCAAACCCAAGCTGAAATTCTTTACTTTGTCCAAGAACGTTTCATACGTAATTTCATTCCAGATTCCAAATTCCTTTTCTCTTAAAGCAACTTGTGTCCCATTCTTGTAAGCCCTTTCAATCAGCAGCTGTGGAAACGTCTTGCTCATAGAATCGCTCCCCCCTCCTAAATATCTAAAAATCACTTTAGCCGGTCTATCTTTTAAACGGCATTCTCTTCTCCCAGGTAGGCTTCTATGACTTTAGGATTATTCTGAATCTCTTCCGGTGTCCCATAGCCAATCAGTTTCCCGAAATCAAGAACTGCTATGTGATCGGATAAGTCCATTACAACCCCCATATCGTGTTCAATTAAAATGATGGTTGTGTTCATTTCTTCATGGATGTCGATAATGTATCTGGCCATGTCCTCTTTTTCCTCACTGTTCATGCCTGCCATCGGCTCATCCAGAAGGAGAATTTCAGGTTCCAGTGCCAAAGCCCTGCCGGTTTCGACCCTTTTCTGCAGTCCATATGAAAGAGTTCCCACTGGGGTATTGCGGATATCCTCGATTTCAAGAAAATCGATCACCTGCTCAACTTTTTTCCGATGTTCAATTTCCTCTCTCTGCGCCTTTCCCCAATAGAGCCCTCCAGCAAGCAGCCCGGTTTTCATTCTCACATGCCTGCCAAGCATCAGATTGTCCAAAACAGACAAATGCGGGAAAAGCTCGATATTCTGAAAAGCACGGGCAATGCCCATACTAGCTCTTTTGTGTGGTTTATACCTTGTAATATCTTCCCCCTTAAAATAAATCGATCCGGATGAAGGTTTGTACAGTCCGCTAATGCAATTCAGCATACTTGTCTTACCTGCTCCATTTGGACCAATCAGCGAAAAAATCTCCCCCTCCTGCACCCCATACGAGACATGGTCTAGAGCTGTTACGCCTCCAAACCTTAAAGTAGCATCCTTTATCTCCAAAATTCCCAATCTTTTAACCCCCTTTAATTCGATTGGTGAAATATTTTTCATAAAATTACGAATAGTTTTAATATTCTTTATACAAGTGTTTTCTCCTTTTAATATTTTAAATATTTTTCTCTCCTAAGCTATTTTTCATTTTTATGTGATTGGAAATATTGATATGACAAATTCCTTATGTGTAAGTATTTTTCACTATGAAGATGGTGATATATTAGCTGGGTCAAGTAAATTAATAAAAGCTGGACACACATGTGCCCAGCCGTAAAGCGAATTCTATTAATCTTCAAATTTTATAACGATACGCCCATTTATTTTCCCTTTTTCAAGATCATCAAAGACTCTATTAATTTCTTCAAGGGATGCCGTTTCCACTATAGTTTTTACTTTGCCGTCTGCTGCAAATTGGAGGGCTTCCTGCAGATCCTTTCTTGTTCCGACAATAGAACCGACGATGCTGACACCGTTCAGAACTGTATCAAAGATCGGAACTTCCATAACTTCAGGCGGCAATCCCACGGCTACGCATTTTCCTCCGCGTTTGACAGCACGATATGCTTCATTGAAAGCATGTTTAGACACTGCCGTGCATATGGATGCTTGAACCCCGCCAATTTTGCGCTGTATGAAGACAGCAGAATCCTCAACTTTCGGATTAACAGTTAAATCTGCACCTAAATCTTTTGCCAGCTCCAGTTTTTCGTTAAATGTATCGACTGCCACGACCTTTAATCCCATGGCTTTTGCATATTGGACTGCCACATGCCCAAGGCCTCCAATACCATAAACAGCGACCCATTCACCCGGCTTTGCTTCCCCTACCTTGAGCGCTTTATAGGTCGTTACACCCGCACAAAAAATCGGTGCTGCCTCAACATAGTCAAGAGAATCAGGAACCTTCACCACATATCGGGCATCAGCAAGACAATATTCTGCGTATCCGCCATTAATTGAATATCCCGCGTTCAGCTGATTATGGCAAAGTGTTTCACGCCCGGTTAGGCAGTATTCACAATGTCCGCAGGCTGAATATAACCAAGGCACTCCGACACGATCTCCAGCCTTCAAATGTGTAATGCCTTCTCCCACTTCTACAACTTCGCCGACCCCTTCATGCCCCGGGATAAGGGGAAGTGCCGGTTTAACAGGCCAATCACCATGTGCAGCGTGTAAATCTGTATGGCATACTCCACAGGCTTTGATTTTTACTAATACATCATTTTTTCCAACGGATGGTATTGTAACATTTTCAATTTCCAGGCTTTCCTTAAATTTATGCACAACTGCTGCTTTCATCATGTTTTCACTTCCGCATTGTTCACACATATCAGTCACCTCAATTGTTATTTAAGAATATCAACCACATCGTCATTGTCTAACAAAAGAAGTTGTCCGGCAATTGTCTTGTGAATGATTTCACAAATGTGACGATACTTTTTTACAGCTTTGCAAACAAACCAAATTATGACTTGCTATTTGCAATTAACGGTATTTTTATTAGTCAGGTCTGTTATCTTAAGGTACTATTAAAAAGTAATGAAGCGCATGGAGGATTTTTGAATGCTTGTAAAACAAAGTGAATACAGGAAAAATAAAACAGCCATCGTGATTGGAGGGAGCATTGCCGGCATGCTGGCGGCGAGAGTGCTTGCAGACTCCTTTGAAAAGGTTATGATTATCGAAAAAGATGGAGAACAACTGAAGGGCAGCCCGCGAAAAGGGGTACCTCAGGCCGCTCATGGCCATGTTCTTCTGAAGAGCGGCGAGAAAATACTTGAGGACCTTTTCCCGGGTCTGAGAGCTGAAATGATAAAAGGTGGTTCAGTTCCTGCAGATTTTTCTAATGATATAGCCTGGCACCATCATGGAAGCTGGAAAGTCAGATATGACTCAGGCTGCTCTATTATTCAGCAAAGCCGTCCATTTCTTGAATACCATCTTCGTAAAAGAATAGATCAGATTGAAAATATACATACTTTATATAACACAAAAGCTAAAGATTTTACCTTAAATGGTTCAAGAATTACGGGTATTGAAGCGGAAACCGCAGAGGGTAATGCTATATATCCTGCCGATTTAACTGTTGATGCATCAGGTGCCAGCAGCCTTGCATTTCATTGCCTGGACAAAGTCGGGGTGGCCCCGCTAAAGAAAACTGAGATATCTATCAATTTATTTTATGCAAACCGTATTTACAGAAAAATTCCGTCAGATCCTGAATGGAAAAGTTTATTGGTTTATCCGGATCCCCCGCTTCAATCCTTTGGAGGAGCCATTTCTCCAACCGAGAACAATGAATGGATGATTACCCTCTTTGGATATGGTGCCAATAATCCGCCAGCGGATAACAATGAATTTCTCGAGGCAGCGAAAAACCTGGAAAGGCCGCATATTTATGATTGCATAAAAAATGGAGAACCTGCTTCAGATATAAAGGTATACCGTTTTCCTTCCATGAGGCGATATCATTTCGAAAAAATGAAGACCTTTCCTAAAGGACTGCTTGTCATGGGTGATGCTTTTTGCCGGATCGATCCGGTATTTGCGCAGGGAATGAGCATTGCTGCAAAGGAAGCAATGGCATTGCAGGAAATCCTTATAAGTGCAGGAGAAGCGGATGCGGACCCGTATAATTTCCATAGAAAAATCAGCAAAATAGTGGATATCCCCTGGTTAATTGCTTTAACTGAGGATTTTAGATTCTCCCATACAGCCGGGGCTAAACCTTTGGGACTGCCCCTTCTTCAATGGTATGTCAAAAAAGTGGTCAATGCCTGTTCATATGATCCCTATACATATGACTGCTTTATGAAAGTGCTCCATCTGCAGGCCCATCCGGCTGTATTGTTCACCCCAAGAGCAGTAAGAAATATTTTTCGAAGACGAAAGAAATAAATTTCCCTCTTTGAATGTGGATTACTTTGCAAGTATATGTTACTCTTTACTTTTAGAATAGGAAGTGATGATATTGATAAAAATTGAAATACCAGAACCTAATCTCGTCTTAACAAGAAGCAGACAAATGGGACAGGCAGGAGAAAGTGACCTTAGCAGTGTCTATGGATTCACAGATTATCATAAGATACCAAGAGACAAGGGCGGCATGATTCTATTTTTTGATGCGAAAGAAGATCTGCTCTTTGTAGGAAAGGCCCGCAAATTAAGACAGCGGGTTAAAAAGCATTTTGAAGACAATGTTTCTCCAATAAAAAATCATCGTGATGATGTTCATAAAATTGCGGTCATTTACGTGGAAGACAGCATGGAGCGCGAAATTTATGAGACTTATATCATTAATGCCCTTCAGGCAAAATATAATATCGACAAAGTATTTTACAAATAAAAAAAGGCCAGCCTGGCCTTTTTTTTATTTAATCTATTTCTTTTTTGTTTTTGCCTTTTATGAATCGGTATGTCAGATACGCAATGTAAAGAGGAATCGCAATATAAATCAAATCCGGAAACGGCCCGTACGAGCCCTTATAAATGACGTAAAGGACACTCCCCAGAAAAACGGTAACAATCGTTCCGTATTTTGGAAGGGGAACTTCTTTAAAGCTGGGAATCCGGATTCTGCTTACCATAAGAAAGCAGAGTGCAGTGAATACAACCGTTGTAATGATATTGGGAATACGATCACCAAAAAGGGTCAGTATGGCCATGATCCCGCCTGCTGCTGTTATCGGAACTCCAATAAAATAGTTTAAAGAGGATTTTGGCGGACTGATATTGAATCGGGCCAGGCGATATGCCCCAAATAATGGGAAAAGACCTGAAACAGCTAATCCAAGGATTCCAAATTGAAAAAAGTATGTATAAAAGACCAAAAATGAAGGGGCAACCCCAAACGTAACAATATCTGCCAGAGAATCAAGTTCTTTACCAAGTGTACTATCCGCTTTCAGCATTCTCGCCAGCCTGCCGTCCATGCTGTCAAGCATCATGCCGATTAAGATTAAAATGGCTGCATTTTTAAATTCTCCATTGGCAGCCATGCCGATTGAAAGAAAGCCGCAATATAAATTACCCAAAGTGACCATATTGGGGATTGTTTTAATAAAACGCACTAGTGACCATCACACTCCAAAATTTGAAAAAGATTATTTTAATTTATTCCCTTTCATTATACCATTTAATCCTAGCTGCATCCCTCCCTTTCGTAAATCAAAGGCAAAAATCCATTTATTTAGTTACTTGTCCTATACCAATTTTGAAATTAATCATTAAATATAGTAAGGAGGTGATTTATTTGTTATCTTTTAATTCCGATGAACACTATTGCTCGGGTAAAGAAGGATTTTCAAAAGCTCCGGGCAAAATTTATGTAACCAATGATTTCATTCCCCAATTTTTTGACCAGAACACATCCATACCATCCACAGTCAGCCTCAACAGCGCTAAAGGGAAATCCCATTTTTACTTTGATCCGATGAACAATACCATTACAGTTAAGGAAAACGGTTTTTATTTTCTTCAGTTCAGCGTACAAGTATTTGCTGCTGCAGGACAGGCGAATCTGCCGCTGAAATTTGAGCTTCAGCGGAATGGCGGAACTCTCATCAACTCCCAAACATCTTTTAATAACAATAACTTTGACGTAGATTATGCAACTTCCACTTTATTGCTGGAAGAGCTGGAGAAGGGAGATAAGATCCGTCTTGTACTATCCGGCCCTTCGCCTTTCCCCCAAGGAAGAGTGACTCGCCTGGATTTCGCCAGTGTCACCATTTTTGAGGCATAATAAATGAAAAATCCCTAATCATCCTCAAGATTAGGGACTCTTTAATCATTCCGGTCATATTTTAATATTTCTCTTTGCAATACTGCTTAGAACTTCCTCATTATGTTCTCCTAATTTTGGAGGCCCCCCCATTGCTGATTCTATTCCGCCATGCATTTTTACCAAAGGGTAATTTTGGGTAGTGTCTAATATTCCGTTAAATAGCGGAAAGTCTTGCAATTCGCCGGTCTCCAATACAGGAGTCAGGCAGCAATCTGCTCTTAGGCCAAATTCAGTCCACTCTTTTAATGTCCTGCTTTTAAATAGTTCGGTTATCTCCAAAAAGACAGGATTATCGCCAGAGGCACTGGAAAGATGATAATCAATCCAATCCTCCCTTCCTGCACTCTTACAGAAATTCACCCAGAACTTCGGCTCCAGAGCGGCAAGCGCAGCAAACCGGCTGTCCTTTGTTTCATAAATTGAATAGGCAACGACTTCACCGTTTAATACCGAAAGTCCTTTAGAATATCCTGTCTTATTCTCAATCAGCAAATGGTTCCCCATGGTGGAAGCCAGCACTTCCGCAATGGAAATGCAGTGATGCCCGCCTTTTCCGGACATCTTGCTGGAAAGCAGGGCAGCCAGTATCCTTTCACTGGCTGCCATTCCTCCCATATAGTCCGCTATTGTGTTGGACGGGTGAACAGGACGGCCGCTGCGGTCCTTCAGCTGGGCAAGAACACCGCTTACGGCCATATAATTTAAATCATGACTTCCTAAATATTGATAGTCTTCATTCTCACCATAGCCTGTAAGAGAGCAATAAACAATATTTTGTTTGAGTTTTTTCACAGTCTCATAATCCAGGCCAAGCTTTTTCATCACACCAGGCCGAAAACTTTCAAGCACTGCATCACTATCTGAAATCAGCATGAGGGCAGCATTTCTTCCTTCTTCGCTCTTCAGGTTAAGTGTAATGCTTTTTTTGCCGCGGTTATTGGCGGCAAACACTGCACCTGTCCCCTCTATTTTGATATCCAGATGCCTCCCGGGATCACCGGATACCGGTTCCATTTTTATCACTTCTGCTCCAAGCTCTGCAAGCCTCTGGGAAGCAAACGGTCCAGGAAGATAGTTGGAAAAGTCGATCACTCTTATGCCTTTTAACATCTTGCATTCCTTCTTCCGGCTAGATTTTCCCTTCAGCGAACAGATCCTCCAGCTGCTTTCGGAGCATGAACTTTTGAATCTTGCCGCTCGCATTTCTTGGCAGTGCTTCACAGAAAACATATTTTCTCGGCCGCTTATAATTGGCGAGTTCATCACTATTCCTGCATAATTCATCGAGTTCTTCTTCAGAGAGTGCCGGATCTTTTTTGACAACGAAAGCTGTGACGGTTTCACCCCAGCGGTCATCCGGCTGGCCGATCACTGCCACATCCAGTACGCCATTATGGGTATATAAAAGATCCTCCACTTCACGGGGATAAATATTTTCTCCGCCGCTGATGATCATATCGTCGACTCTGTCTTTGACGAACAAAAAGCCATCGTCATCCAGATAACCGATGTCACCAGAGTGGTACCAGCCTCTATGCATGGCATGATCGGTTGCCTCGTCCCGATTGAAGTAACCACTCATCATGCATGGGCCTTTTACGATGATTTCACCCGTTTCTCCAGGAAGCATCACATCATCTGGACCTGATGGACCATTCTCATTCGGCCTGACAATCCTGATTTCATGGTTTAAACAGGCCTGTCCTGCAGACCCAGCTTTCCTGATTTGATCATCTTCCGATAAAAACGTAATCGCCGGACCCATCTCGGTCATTCCATATGCCTGTACCAGGGAGATGCCTAATTTTTCACGGCAAGCATACACAAGAGCAGGAGCCATCGGTGCCGCTCCATACAGTCCCAGCTTCAGGCTTTCCAAATTATCATGGTCCAAGTTTTCCTGAAGCAGCATATTCCACATGGTCGGTGCCGCAAAAAACTTTGTGATTTTTTCTTCTGAAATTAACCGCAATACTTCCTTTGCATCAAAGTGATGGAGGATGGTATTGGCAGCACCCACATGCACCCTTGGCAGAAAGGCACAGTGAAGCTCTGCGCAGTGGAACATAGGTGCAGTCACGAGTCCGTTGTCATTGCTTTCAAGCTTTGTCGCTCCTATAACAATTAGACTCTGTTCAGCCATATCCCTGTGTCTGTGGACTACACCCTTCGGCCTTCCCGTGGTGCCGCTTGTGTACATGATGGCGTACAAATCATTTTCATGTATTTCAATGTCTATTTCATCAGGCGATGCTGCATCGACCTTTTCCCGGTAGGATGAAGCGTATGCTGGCGGATTTTCATCAATGTACCAGAATTCTGTATGCGGAAAACGCTTAGCGATGGGGGTAATGCCGGATTCCAGCATTTGTTCAAATAACACTACTTTTGGCTCTGCATCCTGGAGGATATAAGCAATTTCTTCCGACATCAGCCTAAAGTTGATCGGATTAAACACGGCGCCGATTTTTGCACAGGCAAAGAATGCGGTAGCAAGCTCCTCAGTGTTAAAAAGGCAGGTTGAAACCCTGTCACCCTTCCTGACGCCTGCATTTATTAAAGCATTGGCCAATTTATTGATCTCAAAACTCCATTCCTTATAGGTAAAACGCAGATTTTTTCTGACATCATACAGAGCTTCTTTATCCGGAAATTTCCCGGCAGTAAGATCAAAAATTCTTCCTATAGTAGTTGTCATTTTCATTCCTCCCCATTTTTTCAATCTAATCGTTCAATAATAGTCGCATTCGCCATCCCAAGACCTTCACACATCGTCTGCAGTCCATAGCGCCCTCCTGTTCTTTCGAGTTCATGCATCATGGTGACCATCAGCCGTGCACCGCTTCCGCCTAAAGGATGGCCGAGTGCAATGGCACCCCCATTTGGGTTAAGCTTTGCCGGATCCGCACCTGTTTCTTTCAGCCAGGCAAGCGGTACAGGAGCGAATGCTTCGTTCACTTCGAATACATCGATGTCCTCAATAGCCAGTCCTGCTTTATTTAACGCGTTTTCTGTTGCGGGTATTGGTCCAGTCAGCATTAATGTAGGATCTGAGCCTACTGCCGTACGTGCTAGAATTTTGAACCTTGGTTTCATTCCAAGCTCCTCTGCCTTTTCACGCGACATTATTAATAGGGCTGCAGCTCCATCGCTGATTTGGCTGGAATTTCCTGCATGAATCACACCATTCTCTTTAAAAACAGTTTTTAAGCTTGCCAATGCTTCCAGAGAGGTTTCCTTTCTTGGCCCGGCGTCTTCTGTTACAGTCAAAAGCTGTCCATCAGACATTGTCACATTTAATGATGCAATTTCTCTCTCAAACCGGCCTTCAGCCTGGGCTTTTAAAGCCTTCTGATGACTCTCAAATGAATAGCGGTCCAGCTCATCTCTTGTAAATCCATATTTTTCAGCAATGCGTTCAGCTGATAAGCCCTGGTGGATGATTTCATGTCTGTCTTTCAGTTTTTCACTGAAACCAACCCCCTGATAGCTGGAGCCGATAGGAACACGGGACATGCTTTCCACCCCTCCTGCGATCACAATATCCATATCCCCTGCTAAAATAGCCTGAGCTGCAAAATGAACAGCCTGCTGGCTGGATCCGCATTGGCGGTCTATGGTTGTACCCGGCACTTCAATCGGAAAACCTGCGATCAATGCAGCGACCCTTGCAATATCCCCTGTTTGCTCGCCTATTTGCGAGACACAGCCAAGAATGACATCATCAATCATTTCGGGCTTCAGGCCTGCACGTTTCACAAGTGCCTTTAGTGCTTCTGCAGCCAAATCATCCGCCCTGATGTCCTTTAATAAGCCGTTTTTTCTTCCTACTGGTGTTCTGACCCCTTCGACAATGACAGCTTCACGCATATTTACTCCT
>NZ_NPDG01000110.1:0-64576 GCF_002272225.1 Bacillus sp. 7894-2 | reverse complement strand
CCTCTGAGTCTTGATGTGGGGGTCTTACTGCCCGTTAGACTGCGATAAACCCATGTTCTTCGCAATGATCGTTTTCATGATTTCATTTGTGCCTGCATATATGCTGGCGACTGGTATATCTCTGAACCTCCTTGCAATCTCGTATTCTTCCATATAGCCATAGCCGCCATGAAGCTGCATGCATTCAGCTGCAATCTTGCGGGCATTTTCTGTCAGCTTCCATTTCGCCATGGAGACCTTTGTAACTACATTTATTCCTGCCATATGCTCTGTGATCAGTTGATCAAGAAATACCCTTCCCATCTCAATATCTGTTGCCATTTCGGCTATTTTAAATTGAGTGTTCTGAAACTGGCTGACCGGTTTTCCGAATGCGTCGCGATTCTTTACATAATTTATTGTTAAACTAAGCATTACTTCGGCAGCTACCTGAGCAGCAATTGCCACGACAAGCCTTTCCTGCTGCAGCTTATCCATTAAATATAGAAAACCTTTTCCTTCTTCACCGAACAGATTTTCTTTCGGAACCCTGCAATCTTCGAAAACTAACTCTGCCGTATCCTGACAATGAAGACCGACCTTGTTTAATTTCCTCCCTCTTGAAAACCCATCTGTTCCCCTCTCGACCGCAAGCAGGCTGACGCCTTTATGCCGGGGGACTGCATGGGGGTCTGTTTTACAGGCTATGATGATTAAATCGGAATGAATTCCGTTGGTAATAAAGGTCTTTTCGCCATTCACTATGTAATGGTCCCCATCAAGCCTTGCAGTCGTTCTGATGCCTGCTAAATCAGAGCCGGCGCCAGGTTCGGTCATGGCGATTGCTGTAATGATTTCACCCGCAGCACACTTCGACAGCCACCTTTCCTTTTGTTCATCAGTTCCATAAGCAGTAATGTATGGGACGACGATATCATTGTGGAGCCCAATTCCCACCATCCCTGAGCCAACCCGTTCAAGTTCTTCATTGATAATGACTGAGAAGCCCCAATCAACATTGCTTCCGCCATACTTTTCTTCAATATCAGGGCATAAAAAACCCTGCTCCCCCATCTTGCGCCAAAACTCACGGGGAATGATTCTATCCGCTTCCCATTTGTCATAGTTCGGATAGGCTTCTTTCTCTAAGAACTTTCGCAGAGATTCTCTAAAAATTTCATGCTCTTCCTGCAGGTATGTCGCAGCCATACTATGAACCTCCGAAACTAAAATTTTTTTGGCATAACACAAAGTATTATCTATTGCCTTTGTAAAGGCTTACAATTATATTGTACAATTATTAACTATATTTTTAGAACATTTAAAATTCATTTTTCAGAAAAACCTTTCTTTCAAGGTTCACTGAGTTACTTCGCCTGCATTCGGATGCCCCCATCCAGCCTGATCGTCTCTCCATTCAGCATCGGATTCACTAATATACTTTCAGCCAGTCTGGCATACTCCTCAGGATATCCAAGCCTTGAAGGAAAAGGCACCATTTTCCCCAATGAATCCCTCGCCTCCTGAGGCAGTGATTCAAACATGGGAGTGTTAAACAATCCAGGGGCAATCGTCATTACACGAATCCCATAACCCGAAAGCTCCCTGGCGATCGGCAGGGTCATGCCAACCACTCCGCCTTTGGATGCACTATAGGCTGCCTGGCCAATTTGTCCTTCAAATGCTGCGACTGAAGCCGTATTAATAATCACACCTCTTTCTCCTTCTTCATTCGGGTCATTCTTTACCATTTGTTCTGCAGCCAGACGAATGACATTAAAAGTCCCAATCAGATTTATCATAATGACGTTTTGGAACACGTCCAGAGAATGGACGCCTTTTCGGCCCAGCAGCTTTGCGGCAATTCCGATGCCGGCGCAGTTAACTGCAGTATTAATGCTGCCAAATTGTTCAGAAGCAAAGGCCACTGCCCTCTGTACGTCTTCTTCTTTTGTAACATCCGTTTTCATAAAAAGAACATTTTCACCCAGTTCCCTGATTAGATGTGCCGCCCGATCTTCCGCCAAATCTGCAATAAGGACCTTCCCTCCGCATCCGGCTATTTTTCTCACTGTCGCCTCCCCAAGCCCCGAAGCACCACCCGTAATTATAGCTCTGCATTCTTTCAATTCCATAATGAACCTCCTATTATTAATCAGGTTTTCTATGAAGTCATTTCCATTTGCAAAGGTGATTTTCCTGCTGAATGGCTGATTAATTATCAATTCTTGTCATTGCACAAAAAACAGCTCCTTTTCAGAAGCTGTTTTTCTATGCCAAATTCCGATCCACAAGAATTTCTCTCAGATGCTGTCTGACCCGATATAGTTTTGTTTTGACAGTGTTTGGGTTGAGATGGAGAAGGTCCGCTATTTCTCTTTCCTTCAGTCCATGCTTTGTTTTAAGCAGGAAAACCCTTTTTTGTTCATAGGAGAGTGAATCCACATAAGCGTATATCTGCTCCTGAAGCATATTGATCTCTGCTTCCTGCCCGGTATCGCTGTACCTGCTTTGCATGCAGTTTTCAAAATCAACGGAATCCTGTATCCTCTCATTAGTCCTTCTTTCTTTTCGCACAAAATCTATTGCGGTTCTGGTCGCTATTGATGATAACCATGATCCCAGCTTATCCTGATCATCTATGCTGTCCATTTTTTTATAAGCCTTGATCAGTGTTTCCTGTACCACATCCTGCGCCAGATAATGATCCCTGGTTATGCTGTAAGCAATATGATAAAGCCGCTTATTGTAGAGTCTGCAGATTTCCCTCATATCCATTGAAGGTTTTTTCACTGTAATCCCCCTCTCCTGTAAACTTCTCCCGAATTATTGAAACCGTTCTTTTATAAAATCCGGCACTGTTTTTTCAGTAAAGCTCTTAATATCAATTGATCTTTGTTCATCAAAATAGAAGGCAATAATGTAGTCTCCTTCAATGTATCCGTTTGAATTCCTCAAACCGCTTTCTATTTGTTCCTTATCCGTAATTTTGATGGAGGTTTTGCTGTCATTCATCTCTTCAAAAACTTCATCATAAGAGTACCCTGCCGCAAAGTTGATATCGATATCCTCCGCTTTTACAGCCAGTGCATACGATATATCATTGCTATTCACTTTTGCATCATTCAGCAATGACTTTTCTTCCAGCCATTTCTCAAATCTGGTATAAGAACGATTCCAGCTCATATAAGCTTTATTGCTGTCATTATAATAAATTTCAATATGCGCATATGGCTCGTTAATTCCCTGAAGCTCCTCATAAGAAGCAGCATCCACTTCCTCAGTCAATAGCTCAACAGCTTCTTTTAGTTCTTCTTTATCTGTAATGACAGCACGTTTTGAAACTGGCCCGGACGGGGTAATCGTGATTTTCATAGTATCATCTGCTGATACCTGATAGATTTCATTTGTTGCCATTTTATATTCATCCGATTCATAAATCAGCTTAAGAAATGGCTTATATTCCCTTTTGTTAATGCTGTAATTGCGGATCAGCTTTTCGCCATTCTTAAGTTCATACACAATAAAAACGGAACCGCGGCCAGAAACCTGCGCCTGTCTGTTTTCATCCTTTACAAGCTTTTCATGAAACCTTCTGACCAAATCAATATTCTCGTATTCTTTTAAATATAGCGGCTGCTCATGATCAATATCATTATAAAGGTGAAAACTCTCGCTGAAATGAACCCGCTCAATTTCATTTCCCCTCGGTATGCTTTTTTCATACTGAGTCAAGTCAAATTGGAATAAGAGGAATAAAGCCGCCATTATGGCTGTATAGACCATCAATCCTTTTACATGAATAGTCACTCGCCATGATTTCTGAAGAACCATTTCGGCCGCTGCATATCCAATCAACGCTCCAAACACATATCCCGCTATTATCCAGCTCGTTCCGCCCTGCATCTCACCGAAATAACCGCCCCCAAGAAGCATCGTGCAAAACGTTACACCAAATTTGAAAATGGGCTTTGTTATAGGAAAAACAAGCGCGTGGGAAACGGCCTCCATTTTTCTCCTTTTATAGATCTGCAAGCCAAGAAAATACAAAGACACAATAAGTATGAGATAAACGGCAGTCTCCACAATTGACGGTGTGCGTATATTCATTTGCGTAAATGCAATCAAAGGAGAGAACTTTTCTAATTTGCTTTCCATGTAATATTGGCCAGGAAAGCCGAATAAATAGAAAGGCAAATTAATAGAAACTAAAATGATCAGTCCAACAGGGAGCAGGAGAAAGATATAGGTTAAGGCACCCTGTACCGCAGATAATCCCGTCAGCATTCCCACAGAAACACCTGCAAGGTAAATTACAATATTAAATAAAATCGTGATGCCCACCCAATTGAGGATCTCCCCCATTGAATAAAAATCCTGCAAATTCATTGGCTGGTAAAGAACCAGGACAATCAAAGCAATGAGTAAAACCGGCAAAATTAAGAACATGATTCCTGTTAAAGCATATTGATGGAAAATGGACTCCCTTTTAACCGGCAGACTGTGCATCAAATCGCTATATTGTTTTACCTGTGTATACCTGAATAAGAACACAGACAAGGCCACCGGTACTGATATACTAAATATAATTTGCAGCTGGAAGCTGTATTGAAACAGATTGTCGATGTCCAGGAATTTCCGCTGTTCCTCTGAAGAATTCATTATGATATCAAGAGGAATGGCAAAGAACAGACCGAGAAAATATAAAATGGAAATCCAGCCGATACTTCTGAAGATCGTTTTTATAATTTCCTTTTTAATCAAGGATGTTTTGGACTGCATATCCAATGTCCCCCATTTCATAAATGAAAATCTCCTCTAATGTCAGGGGAAGCATATCGAATATCACTGGTTTAAACTGTTCTACATATGACGATATTTCCTTCGCATCTCCCTTTACAATGCAGATCATGATGCTGCCTCTTTTTTCTTTATAAAGGATTTTCAGCGGGTCGAAAATGACTGGTACAGATCCTTTAAAGGCAACCTGAATTTTATGAGTATCTGTTTTAAGGTCATCAAGATCTTTTTCCAGAATCATCCGCCCATTATGCATAATGCCAACAAAATCACATAGATCTTCAACTTCGCGAAGATTATGAGAGGAAATAAGAATGGTCATTTCCCTTTCAGCAACCTCATCAATCAGCAGGCTTTTCACTTTCTTCCTCATTACGGGATCAAGCCCGTCCATAGGCTCATCCAAAATTAACACTTCCGGCCTGGCAGACAAAGCAAGGATAAAAGCAGCCTGACGCTGAATGCCTTTGGAAAATCTATGAATCTTTTTATGTATATCCATTTCAAAAATGGCAGCCAGATCTTCAAAGCGATCTTCATCCCACTTGCTGTAAATATTTTTATAGAATTGCGCCATCTGCTTAACGGTATATTGAGGCAGAAAATAGGGATGATCCTGAATAAAAAAGATCTTATTTTTCATTTGCGGGTTTTCGAACACCGGCTGGCCGTCAATGGCAATGCTTCCTTCATCCTCTGCATAAATGCCTGCCAACAGCTTTAAAAGTGTTGTCTTTCCGGCTCCATTGGATCCAAGCAAGCCGTATATGGACCCTTTATTCACTTCGATGCAGACATCTTCGACAGCATCCATCTCCTCAAAAGATTTTCGCACATTACGGATTTTGATCATCTTCTATCCCTCCCCCTATAGCTGCTTCTATTTCCTGTATGAGCTTGTATAATTCATTTTTTGTGATTCCAAGGTATAAAGCTTCTGATAAAAGCTTTGAAAGTTCATTTTTCACTTGTTCTATTTTTTCGCTGTTCAGATTGGGTGTCGCTGCACTGACAAAACTGCCCTTCCCTTTTATGGAATAAATATAGCCCTGGGACTCAAGTTCCCTATATGCCTTCTGAATGGTATTAGGATTGATCGTCAGCTGCTGGGCCAGCGTGCGAACGGAAGGCAGCTGTTCATCTGCTGTTAAGACCTCTGTGATGATCAGCTCTTTAAGCCGCTCAACCAGCTGTTCATATATAGGTTTTCGGCTCCTTACATCCAATTCAAACATGCTTGCCCTCCCATCTGTATGCAGTGTACTATGATTCCTAGTACAGTTAACACAGTTAGATTATATTACAAGTAATTGGAAAAGAGAAGAGGAAAATAAAAAAATTTTAAAAAGAAAAACTGGTTCAGCCAAAGGGCTAAACCAGTTAAAGAATTCTTATTTATTTAGCAGATTTCACATTCACCGGGGGCGGAGGCAAAATCATGTTGGAACGCCTGTTATTTGTTGCAATTATATAAACAGCTGCAACTGCAATGGCAACTGCAATGAAGGAACCGATATTGAATATCCCTTTTTGCGAATACCAGACAATCGAGTAACCTACAGATCCTGCCAGCAAAGCATAGTAGAAGAATGGGAACAACGTTTTACGGATGACAGCACCTTCTTTTCCAACAAGTCCCACAACAGCTGATGCAGCAACAACGTTATGCACACAAATCATGTTTCCAGCTGCGCCTCCGACTGCCTGAAGGGCTACAATCCAGGTTGCATCGACCCCGATCTGTGAGCCGACATCATACTGGAATAAGGCAAACATCATATTACTGACGGTATTACTTCCGGCAATAAAGGCTCCAAGACCCCCAATGAAGGTGGCAAAGAACGGCCAGAATTCTCCCGCAAGAGCCGCAGCACCATTCGCGAGCTCGATCGGCATCTGATTATAGCCTGCTTCTCCCCCTCCGGTGTTGATAAATACCTGTACCATCGGAACTGTGAAAATTAAAGCTGTTGAAGCAGCTACAGTGGTCTTTCCCGAATCTGCCCAGGCTTTTTTGTATGAACTGGAATTCATTCCATGGATAAAATAAGTGATAACAGATACAAGTATAAAAATCGTACCCGGCAAATACAGCGGCTGGAAGCTTGAAGTGATGCCGGAATCGAAAATGTTTTCAAATTTGACCGTCCACGCCTGAAGCCACTCTAAAAATGGAAGCGATTTCAGCCTCGATAAGACTAAGAAAAGGCCAACTAAAACATAAGGAGTCCAGGCACGCATCATGCTCATGCTTCCGCTTTTGTGAGCAACAGCTTTGATTTCAAGCTTGCCAGTCCATTCAGGATCCCACTTGGATTTCTCTTCAAAATCCCAAACCTGATCCTTTGGCGGCATAAGAAAGCCTTTTTTAGCTGCAAAAACAACAATTGCTAAACCAGCTAATCCCCCGATCATTGATGGGAATTCAGGTCCAAGGACATTTGCGACAATAACATAAGGGATTGTCATGGCAAAAGCTGCAAAAAGTGCAAACTTCCAGACTTTAATCCCTTCTGTAAATGATTTATTTTTGCCGAAAAACCTTGTCATTAGAGCTACAACAAATAAAGGAATCAATGTTCCCGCAATCATGTGGAGAATGGCTACTTGTCCGGCGATTTGAGTTACCAATCCAAGCAGGTTATCTGTAAGGCTCGCATTGCCGGATAAACCGGTCTGAACGCCGACAAGCATAGGTGTCCCTACAGCACCGAATGACACCGGTGTACTCTGAATGACCATTCCGGCAATAACTGCGGCCATAGCCGGAAAGCCAAGTCCAACTAACAGCGGAACAGCTACTGCCGCTGGAGTACCAAACCCGGATGCGCCTTCAATGAAAGAACCAAACAGCCAGGCTATAATAATCACTTGTATACGGCGGTCAGCTGATATATCCGTAAATCCCTGACGGATAGTTTTTAATCCGCCGCTTTCCTGAAGGGTATTCAGGAGCAGAATAGCGCCGAAAATAATGTAAAGTAGTGTTCCGGCAACAACCAGCCCATTGATGGATGCAGCGGCAACTTTGGCCCCTGAAACTTTCCATACAAATAGAGCAAGAACTACTGCTACAAGGTATGAGATTGGCATCGCCTTACTTGCCGGCCATCTCAATCCGACAAGAAATACTGCAACTGCAATAATCGGCAATAAAGATAATAAAGCTAACATTCCAGTACTCAAATTACGTTTCCCCCTTTGTTTTGTAATAGCGAACAATGATTGCATTTTGTTGCGGACAGCGAAACATGTTATATAACTATAATGGTTTTGTTATAGAACATGTTGATAGGCTTATTTACATTATACAAACATTATTCATAATTTCAATAATATTTTGAAAATTAAATCTATGTATTCGCACAAAAATATTTGTATGTATATACAAAAAAATTAGCCCAATATATCTTTTTATCAAGATATATCGAGCTAATTATTAATTGATTCAGCTAAAATTGCCCAGACGTGTGGAAATATCTTTTCCTGTCTTTACCATTATGGATTTTAATGCATCAAGCCTATCATCTGTCATCCTTATGGTTGGTCCTGAAATACTGACTGCTGCAATAACCTTGCCAAGGTGGTCAAAAATAGGAACGGCAACACACGTAATCCCGTATTCATTTTCTTCCAGATCCAGGGCATATCCTTTTTGTCTAACCTGCCCCAATTCTTTCATGAATTCGTCTTTATCCGTTATGGTTTTATCTGTATGGACCGGCATCCCTTTTCTTTCAAGAATATCAAAAACAATGCTTGAAGGCAGATGAGCCAGAATGGCTTTGCCGACTGATGTGCAATGCATGGGAGCGCGTTTCCCGACTTTCGAATGCATCCTTAATGTCTCATTGCCCTCAAGCTTCTCGATGTACACAACCTCTCCCTGATCATAAACGACTAAATGAATGACTTCATTTGTTTCATTTTCAAGCTCCTGCAGAAAAGGCCTTGCTTCTGCACGCAAATCAATTGATTCAAGCAGCTTTGAACTGATCTCAAGGAACTTATACCCTAATTTGTACTTGCCGGTTTCAGTGTCCTGCTCTATATATCCGTACTGAACAAGGGTAGATAGAATACGATAGACAGAGCTTTTGTTGATGTCTATCTGATTCGCAATTTCCGTAACGCCTAGACCGTTTTTTTTCAGGCTGATCAATGTAATTATATCCAGCGCCCTGCTGACGGACTTGACCATATTTTCTCTTTCCACAACACTCACCTCAGGTGCAAATACCATAATTCAATCTACTTGAATTATACCGTTTTTGCGCTTTCACGTGCCACTGCAAATGTATTGCGCAGTGTTCCAATCTCTTTGATTTCACATTCGATAACATCACCAGACCTGACCATCTCAGCTCCAACAGGACTTCCTGTAAGGATTACGTCACCCGGCTTCAGTGTCATGACGTTAGACAGGTATGAAATCATTTTGCGGATTGGGATAATCATAAGATCTGTGCTGCTGTTCTGCTTTTCTGTGCCGTTTAATTTTGCTTCAACCTTTATCTCAAACGGATCCAGTTCAGTTTCGATTACGGGACCCAGCGGAGTAAAACTGTCAAAGGATTTGCCAATTGTCCAATGTCCATCATTATGGAAAAATTGCGGAGCAGTAACATCATTCCCCACTGTGTAGCCGAAAACATAATCAAGTACATCTGACTCTGCTACATTTTTTGCTTCTCTGCCAATGACGACAGCCAGTTCTGATTCGAATTTCACCTCTTCAATGCCTTCAGGAATGATAATATCCTCATCTGGTCCAATAACTGAAGATACAGGCTTGAAGAAGAATACAGGAATTTCAGGGAGAGTCTCAGGCAAATCCGCTTTTTCGGACACATAGTTGGCTCCAATTCCTATGATCTGATTAGGAACCAGGGGTGCAAGCTGTTTTGCTTCATTCTGCGAAAAGCTCTGGCCTGTATACTCCCAATCTCCGAAAATATCCCCTTTAATTTCTTTAATCATACCGTCTTCTAATACTCCTGTATGTACTGCTCCTTGAACTTCAAATCTTGTAAATTTCAATTTTATTCCTCTCCCCTCGATAACTTTAAGTCTGCAGATCTTTAGAAAAACAGGGCAACTACATGCCCTGTTCTGAAATTATTACTGTTTAACAGCGTATTTGGACTTCGCTTCAAGACGACGGCGGTGCAGGATTGGTTCTGTATAGCCGTTTGGCTGATCATAGCCTTCGAAAACAAGGTCACATGCTGCCTGGAATGCAACCGATTGATCGAAATCAGCTGCCATTGGGCGGTATGCGGTATCTCCACTGTTTTGTTCATCAACTACCTTAGCCATTTTCTTAAGTGTCTCAAGCACTTGTTCCTTCGTGCAGATGCCATGGTGAAGCCAATTTGCAACATGCTGGCTCGAAATCCTTAATGTCGCACGGTCCTCCATTAAACCAATATTATTGATATCAGGAACTTTGGAACAGCCGATGCCCTGCTCAACCCAGCGTACCACATATCCGAGAATACCCTGTGCGTTGTTTTCCAGTTCTTCCTGGACCTCCTCTTGAGTCCATTGCGGATTTTCTGCAACTGGTATCTGCAGAATTTCATCCCGAAGGTTTGAAACTTCCTCCAGCAGCTTGTTTTGCACCTTTTGAACTTCTACCTGATGGTAATGCAAGGCATGAAGGGTGGCAGCAGTTGGAGACGGTACCCAGGCAGTATTGGCGCCGGCGTTCAGATGGCCGATCTTCTGCTCCATCATATCTGCCATCATATCAGGCATAGCCCACATGCCTTTTCCAATTTGCGCACGTCCCTGGAAGCCTGTTTCAAGGCCTGTATTGACATTGGATTTTTCATAGCCTTTTAGCCAGGCTGTGGCTTTCATATCATTCTTGCGGATCATCGGGCCAGCTTCCATGGAAGTGTGCATTTCATCCCCGGTACGGTCAAGGAATCCCGTGTTTATGAAAACAATGCGCTCCTTTACTTCACGGATACAGGCAGCAAGATTCAAGGATGTACGGCGCTCCTCATCCATTACACCAATTTTCAGTGTGTTCCGCTCCAGTCCAAGCAGATCTTCCGTCCGGTCAAATAACTCGTTTGCAAAAGCAACCTCTTTGGAACCGTGCATCTTTGGCTTAACAATATAAATGGATCCTTCAGATGTGTTTTGGTATGGTCCATTTCCAAGCAATGTATGCTTCCCAATCAGGGAAGTAACTACCGTATCGAGAATCCCTTCCTGCACTTCATTACCTTCTGCATCCAAAATAGCGTTAATGGACATTAAATGTCCGACATTCCTGACAAACATCAATGAGCGTCCTGATAATGAGAAATCCTTTCCTTCAGGAGACACATATGACCGGTCTGGATTCAATGTACGTGTCATTGATTTAGAGCCCTTTGTGAAGGCTGCAGAAAGATCACCCTTCATCAAACCGAGCCAGTTGCGGTATACAAGTACCTTGTCTTCAGCATCAACTGCTGTTACTGAATCCTCACAGTCCATAATTGTGGTAATTGCAGCTTCAAGTAAAACATCCTTCACCCCGGCATCATCCGTTTTTCCAATTGGGTGGTTTCTGTCAAACTGAATTTCAAAATAAAGGCCATTATTCTTTAAGAGTACCGCAGAGGGCTGATTCGGATCTCCCTGGTATCCGGCAAACTTTGCTTCGTCTTTTAGTTTTGCAGTTTCCCCATTGCTCAGCACAACTGCCAGTTTCCCTTCATCAACCTTGTACTGTACAGCGTCTTTATGCGAACCGCTTGAGAGAGGAACGGTTTGGTCAAGGAATTCCCTGGCAAATGCAATAACCTTTTCTCCCCTTACAGGATTATATCCGCCGTCCCTATTTGCCCCATTTTCTTCACTGATTGCATCGGTTCCATATAGTGCATCGTATAAGCTTCCCCACCGGGCATTTGCTGCATTGATCGCATATCTCCCGTTATTAACTGGAACGACCAATTGCGGTCCGGCCTTCACAGCTACTTCTTCATCCACATTTTCTGTAGTAATTTTAAAATCCTCGGCTTTTGGCTCAAGATAGCCGATCTCTTCCAAAAATGACTTATAGCTATTAAAATCAAAATTCTGGTTTTCCCTGTGCCAAGTGTTCAGCTTATGCTGAATTTCATCACGCTTTGCGAGCAATGCTTTATTCTTAGGGGTCAGATCATTTATAAGCGCTTCCAAACCTGACCAGAATTGCTCCTGATCCACGCCGCTTCCCGGCAGAGCCTCGGAATTAATAAATTCATAGAGCTCCCTTGCAACCTTCAGGCTTCCTGTTTTCACATAGTTCTCCATTTATTCATTTTCCTCCTTTGATTGCTTCTTTTGATTTCGGCTGTTTCTTATTACGAAACAGCGTTTCAGACTTTCTCTTAAAAAAATAATAGCATGTTTTCAAAAGTAATTTCAATAATTTTCACACAATTTTATGCTTCTCTGATATCAATGCCAGCCTTTCACCAGAGAAGTCTGGCTATTTTTTATGAAATTGCCTGGGCCTTCATCTCTTTTTTAACTTCCGCACATCTGCCCGGCGATGGGAACAGCTTTCCTGCATTCAGAAGATTATTGGGATTAAAGACTTCCCGAACCTCTGTCTGGGCAGCAATTTCCTCTTCCGTGAAAACAAATCGCATTTCTTCCCGCTTTTCAATACCGACACCATGTTCTCCAGTAATGGTCCCTCCAACATCCGCGCATACCTTCAGACATTGGCTTCCTGCTTCAAGTGCTTTCTCTGATTCTCCTGGTATCCGTGCATCGAAAAGTACAAGGGGATGAAGATTTCCGTCTCCTGCATGGAAAATATTCGCAATCCTCAATCCCGATTCATTGCTGATCTGATTGATTCTGCTTAAAACCTCAGGCAGCCTGCTTCGGGGAATAACCCCATCCTGAACCAGATAATCAGGAGAAATGGCTCCCATGGCACCAAAGCCCGTCTTCCGGTTCGCCCACCATCTGGCTCTTTCCTCCTCACTTCCGGCCGCCCGGACTTCACGGACATGCCTCTTTCGGCATACCTCAAGTATCTGGTCAATCTGTTCCTGAATTCCCGCAGCAATTCCATCCACTTCAATCAGGAGAACTGCTTCGATATCTTTTGGATGGCCAACGGGAAAAGCAGCAGCTTCCACCCCTTCAATCGCAGTTTTATCCATCATTTCGAGGGCTGCCGGCACTATACCTGCAGAAATAATGTCTGATACAGCCTGGCTTCCATCATCAACCCGATCAAAGTAGGCAAGAACGGTCTGTTTTCCTTCAGGATTTTTCAGAACCCTGACTGTTATCTTTGTAACAATGCCGAGGGTTCCTTCAGAGCCTGTAATCAGACCCAGCAAATCATAACCCGGAGCATCCGGAATACCGTCTTTGCCAATTTCCACTATTTCTCCATTAGGCATGACCACTTCGAGTCCAAGAATATGGTTTGTCGTAACTCCGTATTTCAGACAATGAGCACCGCCGGCATTTTCTGCGACATTGCCCCCAATTGTACAGCAATATTGGCTGGATGGATCTGGCGCGTAATAATATCCTTTATCAGATATGGAATTGGTGAGTTTCAGATTGACAAATCCAGGCTCTACAACGGCACGGCGATTTTCCAGATCTACGCTGATAAGCTTTTTCATCCTGACCATACTGATAATGATTTCCCCATTAAGCGGTATGGCTCCCCCGCTGAGGCCTGTTCCTGCTCCCCTTGCCAGGAAGGGAAGATCGTTGTCAGAGCAATATTTAACAATCTCCGCCACTTCCTGTGTGTTTTTAGGAAAAACCACTGCCTTCGGCAAATGTTTATGAATCGTAAAGCCGTCACAGTCATAGGCCACAAGATCTTCCTTCAGGTAAAGAATGGAACGGGCACCGCCAACGAAATCAGCCAAATTTAAGATGTGTTTGTCCTTTGATTTAACCCGGTCTTTTGCTTTCACTCTTCTCCCTCCCTCATACCGTCTTCCTTTTGATAAGCCCAGTCCAGAAGCTGGACAGTATGGACGATTTTCTGGTTTCTGCCGTATTTTTGAACTCCCATTGCCATCTGCAGCATACAGCCGGGATTCCCCATCGATATCATTTCCACATCATCGGGAACATTCTCCATTTTGCTCTCAAGGACTGCATTGGCCATTTCCGGATTGGTAATATTGTAGATTCCTGCACTTCCGCAGCAGCGGTCTGAATTTGGCATATGAACCATGTCTACACCGGGAATATCAAGAAGAATATCTCGCGGCTGCTGACGAATCCCCTGTCCATGCGCTAAATGGCAGGCATCATGATACGTAATTCTGGTATTCATCTCAGCCTTTGGCTTTTCATAGCCTGTTTCATGAAGAAACTTTGAAATATCCTCTACCTTTTCCGAAAACTCTTCCGCTTTTGCATGCATTTCCGGATCTTCCTTAAATAATTCTGCGTATTCCTTCATCATGCACCCGCAGCCTGCAGCATTAACAATCACTTTATCAAAGTCCTTGAATGCCTCCATATTCTGCTTTGCCAGCTTCCTGCCCATATCGCGGTCTCCCGCGTGAACATGCAGGGCACCGCAGCACGTCTGGTTTTGGGGAATGACAACATCACTACCATTCCTGGTCAGTACATTGATAGTGGATTCATTAATATCACTGAACATGACATCCATTACACAGCCGGTCAGCATGGCAACTTCCTGCTTTGTCTCCCCTGTTGCTTTTATTACTTTTACGTCTTTATATTTCTTTTTAACAGGCTCTTTCACTTCAGGCATGATGGCTTCCATATCTGCGAGGTGCTGCGGCATGACATTGATTAATTTAGTTTTTCGGACGGCTTTTTGCATGCCGCTTTTTTGATAGAATCTCAGAAGGCTGCCGAGCGTATTTAAGCGATTCTGGTGCGGGAAAAGATCGTGAAGAAAAAACTTGCTGATGGCTCCTTTTACACCTGTTAATGGCATTGCCTGACGAATCTGGCCCCGTGCTTCCTCAATTAACCCCCCAACATCGACATCAGCCGGGCATGCAGTTGTACAGGCGCGGCAATCCAGACATTGAAACACCGGGTCCATGAAATGTTCATTTACTTGGAGCTTCCCTTCTGCCACTGATTTGATTAAGTGAACACGCCCCCTTGGGGAATGCTGTTCCTGGCCTGTCTGTTCATATGTCGGGCAAGATTCCAGACACATGCCGCAATGGACACAGTCAGCCCATTTGTTTTCATCGGGCGGATCGCTCCATAAATAATTTCCCAATCCTGAAGTACATGGCGGTTCTTGCTTTAAATCGAGTTCCCGCACGCTCATTTAAATCCCTCCTATAAACCTGTTTGGATTTAATGTTTTATTTGGATCAACTTTTGTTTTAATGCCCTGCAGCAAAAAGAAATAAGAAGGTTTATTGCCCCATACCTCCACTTGTTTCCGAAGATGCAAGGGCAAATGCTTGACAATCGCATACCCGCCGGCTTTTTCAGCGATTTGCCTTACATGGGCAACGGCATTGGCGACATCAGACTCTGCACCTCTAATGGTCACTTGACTCAATCCATGGCCAAGACCTCCATGTGACTCGATTTGTACATTAAAACGGTCCTGAAGCAGTTCCGTTTCCTTTAATACGCTCACCGCTTCAAGATTTACAGTTCCAATTTTAATGGATGCTTCTGTTTGGATTGGCAATTCCCCATCTAAGCCATTGGGGATGTGCGTGTAAAATCGGTCCCAGAACAAATCCGCTTTATCCTTTGGATTTATTAACAATTCCGCATCACCAGGCATCATATTTCTAACGAATTCTTCCTGATAGCGTACAGAGCTTTCCACATCTTCAAAACACATTGCTATAGTGTAGGTGTTTATTCCTGCAAGCTTATCAGAAAGTGCCGGATTCAGCAGTTCAAGCGAGACAGGTTCAATCATAGAATCCAAAACCTTCACTGCAAAAGCCTTAATTTCCTCCAGATTTCCTTTTGGAAACGAAACAAGAACCAGGCTCTCGCATTTAGGTATAGGGCGAAGCTTTAAGGTGATTTCAGAAATGACACCAAGTGTGCCCATTGCCCCTATAAATAGTTTATTCATATCATAGCCGGCCACATTTTTTACGACTCTTCCACCAGATCGGATTACTTTTCCATCAGGGTAAACAGTCCTTAAACCAATGACTGCATCACGGGCTGAACCGTAGCCCAATCTTTTGGGTCCGCTTTCATTTGCTGCAATGATCCCGCCTATTGTGGCATTTTCAGGCCAACAAGGATCGAGTGATATTTTTTGATTATGCTGTGCCAGATAATTCTGAAGGTCTTTAAAGCGACTTCCCGCTTTTACTGTTAAAGTCATATCACCGGGCGTGTGTTCCACAATCCCTGTATATTTTTCAAGCGATAGAAGTATATCCGTTTTTTCGGTTAAGCCACCGAACCCCCGTTTTGTGCCCCCGCCCATAATGTTGATGGTTAAACCATTCGAATCAGCATGCTTAAGGACTGCTGTAATTTCCTCTTCTGTTTCCGGAAAAACAACCATATTTCCAGAATTGCCAAACGGGCTTGAGTCCTTTTTTTGAACTATCTGATCTTCTCTTAAATAAGTTTTTAATGCACTTATCGATTCTGCTGCAATCAACCTATCCACCGCCTCTTGTTTCGTAATAACAAACAATGTTTCTGGTATTATTCAAAAAAACATCATTGCTCCTGAAGGATACTCATCTGCAAAAGCTTTTCGACCAATTCCAAATGGTCAACCATGTTTTTATATGCCTGATCGGGCTGCTTATTTTTAATAGACAAATAGATTTCCAAATGCTGTTCCTCAATTTTTCTCGCAATGTCAGGCCGTGTTTCGAGGTAATGATGAAAATCAATCATGGACTTTTTCAATGTTTCAGAAATGAACTGCACAAATTGTATAAGGATATCATTACCTGCTGCACGGGCTATCGCCATATGAAACTGGTAATCCTCCTCCCATCCATGGATGGCTGCATCGGAAATCTGCTCCTTCATCAGTGCCAAATCCTCTTCCGATCGATTGGCAGCTGCCATTTCAGCAAGCCCTGTTTCCACCATTTTTCTTGCCTGGAACAACTCCTGGATGTCTTTTATATCCGGATGCAAATGCAGATTGTTAAACAGCTTTGAGGAATCAAATCTGGTTATATAAGTGCCTTCCCCCTGCTTAACCTGCACAATCCCTTTGCCCTGCAAAGAGGTTAAGGCGTCTCTGACAGCTGACCGTCCGACACCAAATAATTCACACAGCTCTCTTACTGAAGGGAGCTTATCTCCAGGTTTAAAGGATCCTTTGGCAATCATATCTTCAATTTGCTCAGCAGCAATCTCAGATATTTTTCGCGTTGAGATCTTTTTCACATCCATCCTCACGACTCCTTCCTTTACAGACATCACATATCTGATAAGTTGTTTGTTATTTACTATTTAATCATGCTTAATTGTAATAATCAATAAAATATTTTGAATTTATTAAAAATTCGCAAGTTTGAATGGGTGGGGTTTTTGTTTGGGCGCTGGGGGAACTTCTGACTCAAATAGAGGAAATCTTGTAAACTGTGTCCGAACCTGGAGTAACTTCTGACTCAGTAGCTGCAAATTCGATAACTTAAGTCCAACCTGGTTCTGCCTCTGACTCAAATAGGATCAAACAAAAAAACCTGACTTCCACGTTTTCACATGGAAGTCAGGTCCATTTCATTAATTTATCACGCGTACAACACGGCCGTTAAACTTAGTTTTCCAATAGCCGCTTGACATATTTGCAATCGCAACACCCGTAGAGCTTTGGGAACCGATAAATTTACCGCCGCCGAGGTAAATGCCTACATGTCCGTCCCTCTTGTAGGTATCAAAGAAAACAAGGTCTCCTGCTCTCATCTCGCTTGCTGAAACCTGGCGTCCAGCAAATTTAAGGGAATCTGTGCTAGCTCCAACACTGATTCCTGCCTGGGAGAACGACCAGTGTACAAAGCCTGAGCAATCGAATCTTCCATTTGCGATATCATAAGCATTTCTGCCGCCGCCAAACACATAAACAGAATTACCGATATATTTATTACCTGCAGTTGTAACAATGCTGATTGCGCTTCCGCCATTAACGCTTGGCTTTGGTGCAGAGGTGCTTGAGCCTTTTGTTTTCTGGGCAGCAGGTTTTTGCTTATTCACAGCAGCTGAGCGAGATGGTGTTGAAGTCTCAGACTGGGCTGCCGGTGCTGTCTGGGCCGCAATGCTTTGTTCAATTTGAGCAATCAAGGATGCATATTTGACATCTTCACTCTTCAGCTTTGCCTTTTTATCGGCAATAGAGTTTTCCTTTTCTTTTAACTGCTGGATTAAGGAGCTGTTTTGCTGTTTTTGCTCTTCCATAGTAGCCTGCATGCCTTTTAATTCAGTCATCATGCTTGTTAATCCTGCAAGTTCTTCTTCCACTGCAGCCTTCTTTTCTTCAAAAGCTTTTTTATCCTGTTCCTGCTCTTCCAGTAATTCTTTGTCCGCCTGAACAAACGTAGTTACTGCACCGACACGGTCAACGAAATCACTGAAACTGGAAGCCCCAAGAAGAACATCCAGGTATGCAACGGTTCCGCCGCTTTCCTGGAAAGATTGTGCACGCTGCTTAAGGATCGCACTCCTCTTTTCAATTCTTTCCTGGATAATCGCCATGTCTTCCTTCAATTGATCTACTTCGGCTTTTGTGCTGGCAATATTAGTTTCCGTTTCTGCTATTAATTTATTATTATCTTCAATTGCTTTTTCAACTTTAGTAATTTTAGCATTTAACTCTGCAATTTCTTCAAGTACACTTACCAGTTCCTTATCAGCTTCAGCCAATGTAGCCTGCAAATTGGAGCGCTGCTGCTGGATTTGGCTTTTTTGATTCTCGAGCTTATTAATTGATTCAGCATTTACACCCGGGATTGAAAAAGCGCTTCCAAGCCCAAGAATAATTGTCGTATTTAAAACGAGGAGTCTTTTTTTCAAAGTCATTACCCTGCTTTCTAATATGTACTCGGTCTATTATACAGCCGTTTATCAAACTATTTATCTATGTTTATCTTTTCAGTATCGTCTCTAGTAAATTTGTCTTTCCATGGAGGATTATACCATCCTTATTTGACAGACTTGTTAGAGTAATATTACAAAAATATTTCAAACGTGACATTAAACCCCTTTTTTCGCCATTCTTATGTGACATAATTCCCTATTTTACACAACAAAGAAACCGAATGTGAGATATAAGAAGGATACTAAAAAAATAAAAAAGACTGGAATCCAGAATATATCTTCCAGATTTCAGTCTTTTTATTCCATAAACTTGCTTTGAATGTCCTGATCGAATACAAATACTGACATTCCAAAATCCCGTTCTATATCAATATCCACAAAAAGGTCTATTAGCCTTGCCTGCAAAAAATCTTCCATTTCTGCCGGCCGATTCTTTTTATACATTTCCTTGACCATCTCAGTTCTGGCAGCCCGAAGCATTTGTTTCCCTTCGTCTGCACTCGCTATAAATTTTTCTACAGGAGATAAATTCCCTTCCATTTCACAAATAGCCCAATTTTTGCAGAACGTAGTCCTGACTTTGCTTGGTCCTTTGCCCATATGTTTTTTCCTGAAGGAGCGCACTAAGTTACTGAATTCAGCTTCATATTTGTTCATATTCCAGCCCTCATATACTCTTATTTCATGTATAATCTCATTTATATAAGTCCGTACACACTTTAATAAGTTAATCAATTAATACAATAATTGTCAAACCATACAATCTTAATTTCTTGTATTACTGAAATTATATGCTAATATTTTGTTAGTCGAAAGGTTCTAGGAGGAAGTATTATGGATATTAGCAGCAGAAAGATTGTCAGATTTGAGAATGATGTCCTGCAGGAAGCAGAAGATTCTATTGTTTCTGAACATCCGCTCACAATTCATCTCAACGGAGAAGAGTTCGCAACGATGGTCTGCAGCCCTTCGAACATTCGGGAATTGACAATCGGCTTTTTGGCTTCTGAAGGCTTTATTAGAAGATATGAGGAAATAAAGAGTATTCAAATAGATGAAAACAAGGGATTTGCTTATGTCGAATTACATACCCAAACTTCTACAGCAAGCCATGAGTTTCACTCTAAACGATTTATCGGTTCATGCTGCGGAAAGAGCAGGCAATTTTACTTTCACAACGATGCCAGGACAGCCAGGACTTCTACATCAAAGCTGACCCTGACTCCCAATCAGTGCATTTCATTTATGCAGCAGCTTCAGGATGGCAGCATGACTTTTCATGAAACTGGCGGAGTGCATAATGCGGCTTTATACTCTGCAGATGAAATGATCCTCAGCAGAACAGACATTGGGCGGCATAATGCTCTGGATAAAATCCTTGGGTATTGCATTGAGAACAGGATTCCTGTAAGGGATAAAGTCATTGCATTCAGCGGCAGAATCTCATCTGAAGTTCTGCTTAAAGCGGCAAAAATTGGCGTTGGCATCATTCTATCAAAATCAGCACCGACTGATTTAGCCATCAAGCTGGCAGAAGACCTGAATATTACAGCTGTTGGCTTTATTCGCGGTCAGTCTTTTAATGTTTACTCGCATCCTGAAAGAATAGTTTTTGAGAAGAACGTTTAATAGACTTTTTGCCATTAGTACAGGAAAACAAAAAGCAAGTTAAAGCATACGCTTTAACTTGCTTTCTCCTAAAACATTGGATGTGGAGGATCTATACCCAGAACCGTTTCTCCATCTACGGTTAACCAGATGTAATAATGGTCAATTTCCGTTTTCAGGATTTTTTCTATCTTTACAATCAACTTTTCCTGCAATTCAAATGACAACCTTGCTGTTTCTTCTCCTAATTCATAATCTTGGAGACCCATTAAATCGGCAATATATCTAGCTTGTTCATAAGACACTTCTACATATTTATCATATTCAGGTAAATATGCAGCCTCCGACGTCTTCGCGTTGAATACAAGTAATAACATCAAACTTAATAGAACAATTGCTGCTTTCTTCATTATTATTCCCCCTTCAAATTTTCACTAATTTTTCTTTTATTTTAATAAATGTATCAACGATCTCTGGATTGTACATGGTACCCCGATTTTGTATAAGTTCATCTATTGCTTCAGTTACACTTCTGCCTTTCTGATAAACACGATCAGTAGTCATTGCATCAAATGAGTCTACAACGGAAATAATGGCAGCCTCTATTGCAATTTCATCCCCTTTAAGTCCTATGGGATACCCTGTGCCATCAAATCTTTCATGATGCTGCTCTACCACTTCTCCTGCTTCTATTAAACTCGGCAGCCCTGTTTCTTGTAATATTTCGCGTCCAAACGTCGAATGCTGTTTCATTAACTCCCACTCATCAGAGGTTAATTTACCCGGTTTTTGAAGAATCTCCAGTGGCACCTTTACTTTTCCTATATCATGCAAGAATGCAGCAAGATTAAGTTTCAAAATTTGCCGGGAATTTAAATCAAGCGCGTCAGCCATGAGCATTGACATTTTAGTAATTCGATCGCAATGGTCACTTGTATATCCATCTTTTTCTTCAATTGATATGACCAACTCTCTTAATTCATTTGTCACTTTGCTATAGTAATGAAATACTGGATTAGATGTTACATATAAAAATTCAGATTGACCTATTGATTGAAAAATATGATGTTCAGTAACAGGGCATCTTTGGAACGAATCACCAGGTCTTAACGTTTTTTCCCCATTAGAATCTTTTAGTAGCAGTTCACCGGATAGCATATGAAGATATTCCAGCGATTCACCGCCTTCTAAGGGTTCCAGTCCCCACCTTGCATCTGGCTCCAGCCTGTGATAAATAACCTCTGTCCCATCCCCCGAAGCAATCAGGGAGATTTGTAACCCTTTCATGTGGACTGTTTCAATGAAACTACCTTCATTTATGATGCCCACTTCATTACCCTCTTTCTAATATCTTCTCAAATGATGTATGTATTGGGTTCACCTATTTATCTATCCTTATTGCAATTCTAGTACATGGTTTTCCATTTTTCCACAAAATTCTGCTATATTTTTGGTTTATAAGATAATATTGTAAAAATTTGAGTCTATATACCTATTATTTGTATTCGATAAAAAAAGCCAGTGACCTGATTAGCGGTCACTGGCTTTCTTTCATTCTCTTTTGTTTGGAGGAACATCACTTTCGTTATTTTCCATTTTGTGTAATTTCTGATCTTCTGGAAGCTGGGTGTTTCTTTCCATAGCGCTTGTATCTTCTCCCATTCCTTTTAAGAAGGTGATCAGGAGGGTAACTGCCCGATTGACTTCCGGATCTTTCAGTGCCCTGACAAGATCAAAGTAGCTTGTTTTTTCGTCGGTTTCTTTATAATCCGCTACTCTTGCAATACCAGAATTTAATTTTAACAGCAAGGGTTCAAGCTGCTGGACATTTATGGTACCGAGGGTTCCAACCATAAGAAGCAGGTTTTTTATTGTATTTGTTGCTTCTGGTTTGTCTAATGCTTTAACAAGGACATTTAAAACTTTATCTCCCTGTCCAAACAGGCCATTCAATAATGAGAGGACTCCCCGGTCATGCATATGTCCGACCGCTGTCAGAAGCTCAAGTATAGGTTCCTTATTTTCTATGAGGGCATTCTCCACTTCTTCCAGGTCTTTTTTTCGTTTATCCTCGGGTGACAATTCAAAACGCTTGATGTTATTAATCGCTTTAGCCATGCTGCTTCCGCTCCTTTTTCACCAATTCTCCCGGGAAAATATAATCTTTCCTTTCCCATTTCTTTTGGACATTTACACCTATTTGCGGCTGCGGATTACCATAGCGGTGATTAATTCTAGGAAGCGGATTGCTGCCTTCTTCACTTAGAATTTCAAGCTTTACCTTTGTTTCCTTATATGCCGGTGTATCAGTATCCTTGTCGGCATAGCTGCTTGTTAATAAATTTATGGCCGCTTCTCCTCTATCATTCATCGGAAGGTAAACTTCCTTTCCTTTAACCCTGTTGGTTATATGGCATTTAACTTTAACATTGCCATACGGTGAAGAGAGGCGAACTAGCGTGCCGTCCTTCAAGCCTCGCTCTTTGGCCAGCTCAGGTGAAACCTCAAGGAACACTTCCGGTGTTTTAGAGCTGATTCCTTTTGACTTATATGTCATATTCCCTTCATGGAAATGCTCCAGGAGACGTCCATTATTGACATGGATATCATATTCCGCTGGGAATTCCAGAGCAGGAGTCCAATCTACCGGAAAAAGTCTTGCCTTGCCATCCGGGAACGGGAAGCCATCCGTATAGAGGAGGGGAGTGTCGGTTCCATCCTCAGCGACTGGCCATTGCAGACTATTATAGCCTTCCAATCTATCATAGGTAACGCCTGCGTATAGAGGCATAAGCTTAGCTGCTTCAGCCATTACTTCGCTTGGATGAGTATACGTCCAGCCTGCTCCCAGGCGATTCGCAACTTCAGTAATAATCTGCCAATCCGGCTTTGAATCTCCAAGTGGTTCAAACGCCTGATATAGACGCTGGATTCTTCTTTCTGTGTTCGTGAAGGTTCCTTCCTTTTCCAGGCTTGGACTTGCCGGGAGAACAACATCTGCAAACTCAGCTGTACGGGATAGGAAAATATCCTGGACAACAAAGAAATCAAGCTTCTCAAATGCAGCCTGCACATAATTGATGTTTGAATCCACAAGCCCCATATCTTCGCCCTTCAGATACATCGCTTTCAGCTGTCCCTCATGAACTCCTTCTACCATCTCGTGATTATTCATTCCGGCTTTTTCAGGAAGGTTTACACCCCAGGCATTTGCGAACTTCTTCCTCACATCAGGATCTGATACCTTTTGGTAACCAGGCAAATTATCAGGACTGCTTCCGAAGTCTCCTGCCCCCTGCACATTGTTATGGCCTCTCAAAGGATATGCACCTGCACCAGGCTTGGCGTAATTGCCGGTTACAAGCAAGAGATTTGAAATGGCTGTACTTGTATCACTGCCTCCCAGATGCTGTGTGACACCCATAGCCCATAATGCAGAAACACTATCGGCTTCATGAATCATTTCTGCCATTTTGATAAGATTATCTCTGGATATACCGGTTGTTTCTTCAGCAAATTCAAGTGTATATTTCTCCAGATTTGCTGTAAATTCTTCCAGACCGTTTACTTTTTCCTGCAGAAACATCTCATCTGCCCATCCCTGATCGATGATGTATTTCGTAATGGCAGAAAGCCATACCATATCAGTACCGGCTCTAGGGCGCACAAACAGATCAGAACGCTCTGCCATTTCGTGTTCCCTCAAGTCAGCCACGATAACTTTCTGGCCGTTAAGCTTCTGGGATCGTTTTACCCTGGTGGAAAGAACCGGGTGGGATTCCGATGTATTGGAGCCGATTATCAGCACTAATGCGGAGTTTTTAATATCTTCTATAGAACCTGCATCACCGCCATATCCAACTGTCCGGAATAAGCCTACCGTTGCAGGAGTCTGGCAATATCTTGAACAATTATCAATATTGTTCGTTCCTATAACCGCCCTGCCAAGCTTCTGCATGAGATACGATTCTTCATTGGTGCATTTTGAGGAGGTAATAAAGCTTAGCGCATCCGGGCCATGCTGTTCTTTGATTTCTGTAAATTTCCGGGCAATCAGGTCCAGAGCTTCGTCCCATTCTGCTTCACGGAATGAATCGCCTTCCCTGATTAGCGGTTTGGTTAAACGTTCCTCACTATTTACAAAGTCCCAGCCAAATTTCCCTTTTACACAGGTAGAAATGCCATTGGCGGGCGCTTCTGCCTGAGGCTCAACCTTCAATATTTCGCGGCCTTTTGTCCATACGTCAAAGCTGCAGCCGACCCCGCAATATGTGCAGACGGTTTTGGTCTTTTTTATTTTCTCTTCCCGCATAGCAGCTTCCATATCGGAAATCGCCAGGATGGAGCCATACCCTGTTTCAACATTTTTAGTGATTTCAATCATTGGACGAAGGGTGTTTTTGGCTATGCCAGTCAGAAACCCTGCTTCGCCTTCCATCCCCTTTTCCATCATGGCATTACACGGACAAACAGTGGAGCAGTGTCCACAGGAAACGCAGGAGGACTCGTTAATGGGCACATCATTATCCCAAATAACTCTTGGTCTCTGTCTCTCCCAATCAATTGTTAAGGTTTCAGTAACCTGGACATCCTGACAGGCTTCCACACATCTGCCGCAAAGAATGCATTGATCCGGGTCATATCTGTAAAATGGATGAGATTCATCCTTTTCATATGGCTTATGATCAAAAGGGATGCTTTGATGATTGATTTTCATCGCCTTAACCGTATTATGTACTTCACATCCCCCATTGTTATAATCACAAACCGTACAATACAGCTCATGATTAAAGAGAATTTTATCCATGGCAATGGTCTGCGCCTGTTTTACATCAGGTTCCACCGTATCGATTACGTCTCCATCTTTAATTTTCGTGGAGCATGACCGCACAAGTTCTCCATTCACGGAAACAATGCAGGCATCACAGGTTTCTATTGCTCCCAGGCTGGGATGGAAGCAGACCTGAGGAATTTCGATCGAGCTGTCATTTAATAACTGCAAAACGGTTTGATCCTGTTCTGCCTTCATTTCTATACCATTTATCTTTATATTGAGTGATGGCGGCAAATCTATCATCCTTTCAATGAATCAGTTTCTTTGGTTTTCAGTACCCTTGCAGGAAAAAGTTAAACGTTTAGTTAATGATATTGGATGCTATGCCCTTGCATTCTTAAAAATAGACAAAAGAAAAAACAGCTGAATTTTCAGCTGTTTTTATCGGATTCATTTTTACATAATGATACCAAATGAGTTCTAATAATCCCTTTCATTTTACTTTCAGTAAAAAGATCAGGCTTCATCACAGCATGGAGAGCGAGGCCATCAATCAAGGCATAAAGTCGTTCCACCTCTTCTGCAGCTTTCAAATCAGACCTGGATATACCCATTAACTTCAGCCCCTCAATGACTTTTCGGATGCCTTCCTTCATTTCATCGTATACACGGCTGCTGAGTTCTGCAAGATTCGGGTCAACAAGAGCTTTAATATTAAATGCTATCCAGACTTCCATTTCCAATCTCCGTTCTTCATCTAAAGGAAGCAGCTCGCCAAGCACCAGTATCATATTTTCAAAATGATCTTCTGTAAATGGTGCATTCTGGATTCTTATTTTCACCCTTTCTGAAACTAAGTTCATAGAATAAGCCAATAACTCACTTTGATTTGAAAAGTAGTGACGCAGTGAACCTGGTGATAAACCTGCTTCCTCTGCTATCTTCCGTACGGAAGCTCCTTCAATGCCCTCCTTTTTAATCACCCGCCATGCTGCTTTTGCTAAAATATGTTTTTGTTTTTCATGATCAACTTTTTTAGGCATAAATATAGTATAGCACCAATTGCTTTTTTAATACACTTGTGTTATATTACTTTTTATAACACAAGTGTATTAAAAAAAAGGATGTGGATTATATGATCGGCTGGCTGATAATCGCCTGTGAGATTGGGTTTTGGGTTTTCGTTGCTGCAGGTTTAACGGCAAGATATATTTTGAGAAAAAAAACATTAGGCAGTCTGCTTTTGCTTTGCACACCTTTGATTGATTTGATTCTAATCGCAGCAACTGCAATTGATTTGCACAGAGGGGCCGAAGCCAGCATTTTCCATGGCATCGCGGCAATTTATATCGGTATCACTGTCGCATACGGTAAACAGATGGTTCAATGGGCTGATGAAAGATTTGCCTATAAGTTTGGAAATGGCTCTAAACCGGTAAAGCCTTCAAAGTACGGCAGTGAACATGCCAGGAGAGAAAGAAATGGGTGGTACAGACATCTCCTCGCATGGATCATTGGTCTGGTATTATTATTTGCCATGATCCTCTTCATAGGAAATCCAGAGCAAACAGAAAACCTGCGGGGATTAATAAAAATGTGGACATTGGTTCTTGCAATCGATTTTGCCATCAGCTTCAGCTATACAGTTTGGCCGCGAAAAGGGAAAGCTGAAAATAACTCTGTCATTTAGAATTGAATTGATAACTTATGTTTAAACTTAGGTTCACATCTAACAAAACCTTTATTTAACAAAATAAAAAAACAGGAGCCTCCTTTAGAGAACTCCTGTTTTTGGCATTAATGGCTTCCGTTCTTCTGCAGAACTTTAAGGCCGGAACCCATATCAGATGCAAGTACATAATTGCGATCTACGAATACACCCCAAATATTAGATTTGCTTGGAATATAAACACCAATTTCCTCGGGATTAGATGGATCAGTAATGTCTACTGTCCTTACTCCGCCAGCATAATGGGAGAGGTACAATGTGTTCCCCTGCACTTTAGGATCGTGGACCGTCGCACCACCAGGAATCTTCTCAGTGAAATCCGTTCTAAACGTACTTAGCAGCTTTGGATTTGTTTTATCTTTAATATCATAAATCATGGTGTACCCATAGGCACTTTCAAAGCCCTCTCTAGTAGGTCCGAATACCTCCCTTGTTTCAATAAGGACATTCCCGCCTTTTGCTAAATCCATTGAATGGGCAGCTCCCTGAACATCATTGGCAAAATCAGTTCTGCCAAGGTATACCGGATTTTTGGCATCACTGATATCAAGCATGATTGTTCCTAAATCCCAGTAGGAGAGGAAAGCTGTTTTCCCGGTTCCATCTGTTTTGACGCTATGTGCAAATGCTGCCCTTTTAACTCCTTCTTCATCAGTCCAATTATACCCGTCATAATTCTCATCACTTACTTCAGGAATATAATTGCGCGGATTAAATTCATAGATGGTTTCAGGTTCCGATGGTTTTGAAACGTCAACAATATTAACATCCATTTTCTCACCATGAGAGTAAAGATCTGCATAGCAGTTTGCTGTCAGCACATAAACGTTATTCCCCTGTACTGTCAGGTAAAGTTCATGTGTTCCTCTCGCACCGGAAGTATCCTCCCAGAACCCCAGCTCTTTCGGTTCCCTTGGATTTGTTACATCATATAATACAAATCCTCCCTTTGCATCAAGGTTGGTGCGGTCGACCTTTTGAACGCTGACTGCGGCTAAGTCCCCTTTGAAATGCTTTGTATTCACCGTTTTCACAATCACTTTTTCCTGCCAAGTCCCTGGAAGGTGAGCAAATGACGACACTTCCACAGGATTTGAAGGATCTTTCATATCAAATACGCGGACACCGCCTTCTCCGCCATTTTTTGTATGTGTGCCTACATAAGCAAAGCCTTTATGCGCATAAACATCACCCGATGAATTTTGTACCCCCTCTTTAACTTCTTTCAGGGGAACAGCAGCCACTTCTTGAAGATTACCTGTATTCTTGCTTCCTTCAAGCAATGGAACCGCTAATTCGATTCCGGCCAGACTATCGCCTTTTTCAATACCTCCGCTGAACTCATCATGTGCAAATGCAGTTGTCCCTCCGGCAGAGAGTACAAGCGCCCCTGCTAATGCTGTTTTAATCAGGATTTTCTTTGTCAAATTTATTCCTCCTTATTTGTGTTGCCTATGTAATCGGAAAACTTTAGAATTTAAGCGTCCCGAAATACTGCAGTTTCTATATTAAAGAAAATTCAGAATTTTTAATATCTGCAATTTTTCCTATTATTTCTACATAATAAGACAAATTCTGTTCCCTTCTATATCACTAGTTTACAAGGAGTAATATATTTCTTTTGTCCCAAAAAAAACACCTCCCAATGGAAGATGCCTGCAGCAATTTATCTCCTGCTTTTCAGCTTTCTTTTTACTGCCGGAACAACATACTTCTTTACTATAGTTGCACCTTGTTTTACTATAAAAGCTTTAATTATTCTTTTTACAACCATGAACGGATCCCTCATTTCGGTTTGAACATCATTATAATATTCTTTACCTTTTCAGTGTGCCCGCTAAACTTCAAATTAAAAAACCCTTCAAAAAAGGGCTTCTTGCCGAATTATAAACGCATATTCTTAAAAGGATTCTTCCATTCCATCAAGGCTCCATAATTAAGTGATTCTTCATCTTCTAAATAATTTTCTGCAACACAAAGCGGTGTCCTTCCGCATCTCAGCAAAAATGTAATGACCGGATCCTTCTTTTTTCCGTCGATCAGTTGCTCGAGATAGCCCTCGGCTGACATTTCATGGGCGTATTTATGGTAGCCGGGCATCCGTCCTCCACCTAGCAATCGATCAAGTCCCAGGTTTATGACAGTCTGATACATAGACTGCATCAAAAGTTTGCCAAGACCTAGTTTACGATAACGAGGCCGGACACTGATATCGACAATATATAATGTATTGCCTTGAGGTTTATGATTGCGTATATAACCGCCGTCGGTTATTTCTTCCCATGTATGCTGTGGGTGTGAAGGATCAAAATCAACAATCAGCCCGGTTAAGGACCCTGCCAATACTCCATCAGCCTCAATACAAAGTGCACCCTCCGGAAAAAGTTCTACATTGTTAGCGAGCTGTTCACGATTCCACCATAAATCTGAAGGAAAAGGCGGCGGAAAGCATTCCGCCTGAATGTCTATTAACTGATCAAAATCCTCTTTCGTATAATTTCTGATTACAGCCGGCACCGGCTTATCCCCGTCAAACACAAAAAATTCGCTTCGATATGCCATATGCTATCCTTCGATATTTTCTTTTTCCCAGTCTACATACAGATCTGTTCTTCGGTCCCGCCAGGTCGTAACCGAACCGCGCTCACGGACTTCATATAAAAGGCTAAGGTCAAGATCGGCAGTCACAATCATATCGTCATTCAGCTCGCCTTCCACCATAATCCCCTTAGGCGGAAATGGAATATCATTCGGTGTAATGACGGCTGCCTGCCCGAAATTGGCACGCATAAAATCGACAGTAGGCAGGGAGCCAATTGTTCCTGTAACCACAACATATACCTGATTCTCAATTGCTCTGGCATGACTTGTATAGCGGACACGGTGGAACCCATGACGGTCGTCTGTACAGGAAGGGCAGAAAATAACATCTGCTCCCTTGGCTTTTGCCATACGGACAATTTCCGGAAACTCAATGTCATAGCACGTCAGAATGGCTATTCTGCCTTTAACTGTATCGAATACACGAAGGCCTTCTCCAGGTGACATATTCCACTCATGGACTTCAGTAGGCGTGATATGCAGTTTTGCCTGTTCTTCAATCCGCCCATCCGGATAAAATAAATGTGCCACATTATAAAGGCGTCCATCTCTGTTAATAACGTGTGTACCGCCGATTATATGCATGTTTGTTTGTTTAGCAAAATTGGAAAATAGGTTTTTATATTGTTCAGTAAAACCAGGCAGTTCGTTAATGGTCAGACTTGTTCCCTGCTCGCTTCCAATGGATAAAAGCTGTGTCGTGAAAAATTCAGGAAATAAAACAAACTCAGACCCAAACTCCTGGGCAGTTTTAATATAATGCTCACATTGGTTTGCAAACTCTTCAAATGAACGAATGGTATGCAGATGATACTGCACAGCGGATACACGAATTTTCAATGTACTCCCCCTCATCAGAAAAATGTATAGATGAGTATCACTCTATCTTTAAAAGATTATCAATGATTTTCCTGCCTTGCACAATACTTTTTTATCGGACTTCGAAATTTTTTATTTCACAGTATTTCATTTAACAAATCTTACTTTTTATTTTTCCGTTTGGAGTTTATTAAACTAATAAAGTAAGATGTTAAACAAAAAAGCATCACTTGGTTAAAGCAATGCTTTAATGCTCTTATTTTATTAGCTTGCTTAATCCTGTAATGAGCCCGACACCTTTTTGAAAATCTTGATTTGCCGCTTTAATAAGTCTCATATAAATGCCAATCAGAGATTCGTTTTGTTTTTTTAATTCACTGACCTCTTTTTTGAGAGTTATCAGTTCAGCTCTTAAAGAGGCCATTTGTTTCTTTACGTATTCGATGTCTCCATTTTCGCTGATTTCATCACCAGCAGCTTCTTCCTCATCCACTTTTAAACCTTCTGACAGATTCAGTAAAGAATCATCATTAATAATTTTACCGGCCAAACTCAATAATGAATTAAAATCTATAGTCTGTCCGTCTTTCAGAAGTCCAGCTGCCAGCTTTTCCAGATGATCCGAATCCTCAAATGCATCTTTCCCTTTAGCAGGTTCGTCCATAATTAGCCCGCCTTTCATAGTTTCTATCCTATATTATGCAGAAGCTCAATAAATGGAATGGACAAACATACAAAAAAATGCAGAACGATGGAAAACACATTGAAAAACCCTGGACAATTACCAGGGTTTCAAAGGACTCAACTTTTTAACTATTTTGAGGAGCTTGACAACCTAAAAGACTACAAATTTTATCCCTAAGTCTGTCAGCTAAACATGGTGAAATAAGTCTTGCCAAAACCCATAAAATTACTAATCCCAGCACAATTAACGGTGTTAAGGATCCTGTTAACATACGATATCCCCCCTTTTATTCAATTAATAATGGTACCCTTACGTTTTCATCGTATGTTCCAAACTTGGACATGCATAAACAAATATCCCGATACAGCAAAAATTGGCACTTGTCCAATCACTGCCGCACAAAAAAAATCTGGCCCTTCAACAGAGCCAGATTGTCAATTTTATAGATTCTTCTTCATTTCATTTGAAAGAAATTCTACATCCGTTCCCACAATGACCTGCAGACTGGTTTTGCTTAGTTTGATGACTCCTTTTGCTCCCAGCTTTTTTAATTGCCCTTCATCAACAAGAGACATATCTTTTACCCTTAAACGAAGGCGGGTTACACAATTATCGATTTCTTCAAGGTTTTCTTTGCCACCCAAAGCCTCCAGATAAGCAACTGCTGCTTCAGCATATTTGCCCTTTAAAGCAGCATTCCCTTCAAATTCACCTTCTATTTCATCCTCTCTTCCCGGCGTTTTCAAGTCCAGTTTCTTGATAAGGAAGTAGAATATCGCAAAATACAGAAGGGCATACAAGAGACCTATCCCGGCCAGCAGAACCGGTTTCTGAGCTATTCCAAAGTTTAGTATATAATCGAGGGCGCCTGCTGAGAACCCGAACCCATGATGAATATCCAGGACATAGGTAATGGACATTGCCAAGCCTGTCAAAGCAGCGTGAATTAGATATAGAACCGGTGATAAGAACATAAACAGGAATTCAATCGGCTCTGTAATACCGGTCAGGAAGGAAGTAAATGCGAGTCCGGCCATCGCTCCTGCCACCGCTTTCCTTCTTTCCTTCTTTGCAGCGGCAACCATGGCCAGTGCTGCACCAGGAAGCCCAAACATCATAATAGGAAAGAATCCTGTCATAAAGATACCGGCAGATGGATCCTTGGCAAGGAAGCGCCATAAATCTCCTTTGATGACATCCCCTGCTGCATTGGTAAACTCGCCGAACTCAAACCAGACAAGCGTGTTCAGTATGTGATGAAGACCAACCGGAATTAATAGACGGTTCAGGAATCCGAAGACCCCAACACCCGCTGCACCTGCACCGATTATCCAATCGCCGACACTGTTAATGCCTGCCTGGACCGGTGGCCACACATACCCGAACAAAAAGGCAATGACAATCATAACGAGTGAAGTGATGATCGGCACAAACCGTTTTCCTCCAAAGAAACCAAGCCATTCCGGCAGCTTAATATCATGATATTTATTGTATAATAGCCCTGCAATAATACCGGAAATGATTCCGCCAAAAACACCCATATTGACCGTTTCATTTATGGCCGCGGCACCTTCAGTCAGTACAAAATAACCCACCGCTCCAGCAAGGGCAGCTGCCCCGCTGCCATCCTTTGAAAAACCGATGGCAATTCCAATGGCAAACAAGAGAGCCAAATGTCCGAAAACAGCATTCCCGGCTGCAGATATAAATGGAATCCCTAAGAGATCATCCTGTCCCAGCCTCAGCAAAAGTGCAGCAGCAGGCATAACTGCAATCGGCAGCATTAAAGACTTGCCAATCTTCTGTAAAAATCCCAGCATTTTCACACACCTCTTTCTCCATGGATTATTACATAATATGAACAGGCTTTATAATTCAGTACAAGGGACCATCAGTGCTGCGCTGACCCGCAAAAAAAGAACCTGGAGCATAATGCCGCCAGATTCTTTCCTGCAAATTTAATAGAGTAAATATTCTTCGCGTGTCTTTTTAAATTGTTTTAATTCCTTTTCCCATTTGGAGGAGATTTCTTCAACAGTTTTTCCTTCCTCAATGGCTTCACGTACCCAGCCATTACCCATCAGGTTGTCAAAGAATGAAATTCCAGCACTGTTCTCTGCACGGAATTCAAAGTCTTCCGGATACATATCTTGGATCGCCTTTACAATGTGAAGTCCGGTCTCGACAGGCTTGAATGCATCGCGATTTGTAACATGAATCTGAATCCCGTGGGAAAGCTGTCCTGCATGCTTGGAGAAGCTTGGTGTAAATGAAGCAGCTCTAAAAGTTACTCCCGGAAGATCAAGACCGTTCAAATGTCCAGCCAAATCATCGGCGTTGATAAATGGAGCACCAATCAGTTCAAACGGCTTTGTTGTGCCGCGCCCCTCAGAAACATTCGTTCCTTCAATCAAAGCGGCACCCGGATATACTAACGCTGTTTCGAGTGTTGGCATATTAGGAGACGGCATGACAAACGGAAGTCTGGTGTCATCGTAATACATATTGCGCTTCCATCCATTCATCTTGACAACAGTTAAATCTGCACCTATTTCAAACTCTTCATTAAACAATTCGGCCAGTTCACCTACACTCATCCCATGGCGAAGCGGAATCGGGTAATTCCCCACAAAGGAGGAATACTCCATATCAAGCACCGGTCCTTCAACCTTTGTGCCACCTTGAGGATTAGGCCTGTCCAGCACGATGAAAGGGATATTGTTTTCTTTTGCTGCTTCCATCGCGTAAGCCATTGTGTAAATATACGTGTAAAAACGTGTTCCGACATCTTGGATATCAAACAGAATCACGTCAATATTTTCAAGCATTTCAGGGGTAGGCTTTTTGGTTTTTCCATATAAGCTGTAAACAGGAAGCCCTGTCTTTTCATCGATATAATACTCAACATATTCTCCCGCTTGCGCACTCCCGCGGACTCCATGCTCAGGACCATATAACGCTGTTAACTCCACGTCCGGATCATTATGCAGAATATCAACAATGCTGTTTAAATTCGAGTCGACCCCAGTCGGGTTTGTAATTAAGCCAACTTTTTTACCTTCTATGAGGTCCTTCTTTTCATCTAAAAGGACTTCAACACCAAGCTCGAATTTCTTTTTCTTGCCTTTTCCTTTGCCATTGCCGTTATCTGCTAGCACAACACTTAAAGAAGAGAGTACGAGAATCATTGTCAAAAAACCCATAAACCATTTCTTCATTATTTTCCCCTCCCAGGTTAAGGATAGGTACATGCAAGAACTAAACCTGCATGTACCCATTCTATTTTTTATGCCTCATCCTAATAGCTCAATCCATGCCCAAACTCATATAGTACATTACCATCTGTACCCGGAATTGTTACAGGCAATTTGCCTGAAGGATTAATCTGGCCAAAGATAACACCTGCTGCTGCATCAAAGCTCGCCGTTCTGAAGCCATATTGTGCAATGTATGCATCAACTTCCGGATAGGCCATGATGTCATATGGGTTACGGATGCCAACCGAAATAACTGGAGCTTCTGATTCAGCAATGATGGAATTAACCATCTTCATCTGGGCGCTATCTGGTGATCGTCCTGATACATTAAACGTATAGGAGCCCACAATAACCGCACTGGCATTCCTGATTTGTTCCTTCTGCTCTTCCGTTAATACATAGCTTGAGGTTTGGATGACCGTTGTGTTTGCATGAAACTTACTCATTGCGTTCTTTAAGTCTGTAATATACGTATTACCGACAACGACAATCTTATCCTCAGGAGATACTTGTAATGGCAGTGCATCTCCTTCATTTTTCACCAATGTGATAGAACGTTCTGCTGCTTCTTTTTCTATTTGTTTATGTTCTTCTGATCCAACTACGTCAAGAGCGTTTGCAATTTTTTCATCAATCGGCTGCTGTGTCTCTTCTTTCACAATTCCCCGGTTTATTTTCAGTGTTAAAATCCGCTCAACTGATGATTCAATGCGTTTTTCCGAGATTTCTCCATTCTCCACAGCATTCAATAGCCCTTCTGCAACTTCTTCGAGTCCAACAGGCATTAGCACAATATCTGTTCCAGCTTTAACTGCTCGAATAGCTGCGTCAACTGGTCCAAAGTGTTCAGCGATAGCGTTCATATTCATTGCATCTGTTGTAATGACCCCTTCATATCCCATTTCTTCACGCATAAGTTCTGTCAGCACTTTATGGGAAAGAGTGGCCGGGACGGCGATTTCTTCACCTGTTTTTTTCGAAATTGCTTTCGTGTCATCAATCTTAGGGAAGGTAACATGGGCAGTCATGATGGCATCCACTCCTGCTTCCATTCCCTTTTGGAAAGGATACAATTCAACTTCCTTTAGACGTTCTTTATCATGAGGCACTTCAGGCAATCCAAGATGTGAGTCTACTGCTGTATCTCCATGTCCGGGAAAATGCTTTGCAGTAGCAGCAACACCTGCTGATTGTAATCCTTCGGTATAAGCAACACCCAAGTCAGCGACAAGCTGCGGGTCCTCCCCAAATGAACGAACGCCAATTACAGGATTGTCGGGATTATTATTTACATCCATGACAGGTGCAAAGTTCATATTAATGCCGAGTGATGAAAGCTCCTCCCCAATCGCCTTGCCGACCTTGCGGGAAATTTCCTCAGAACGGGCAGCCCCTAACGCCATATTGCCGGGCATGTCAGTTCCTGATTGAAGACGTGTAACAATTCCGCCTTCCTGGTCAATTGTCATCAATAATCCGAATTTATCGGCAGCTTTCTGATAATCTGAAACCAATGTGGCAGTCTGTTCAGTTGTCACCACATTTTCACGGAATAATATTACCCCGCCAAGATGATAATCTTTAACCAGCTTTTCTATTTCCGGCAGCATTTTAGTGACATTTTGTCCCTTCCAGGTGCGGAAATCCGGCATCAGCATCTGGCCTACCTTCTCTTCAATGGACATATTTTTCACTGCCCGGCTGATGAGATCATACCTTTTCCCATGCTCTTTAATGATTTTCACTTTAAAAGCAGACTTGCCTTTGCTGCCCTTTTTATGGTCAGGTTTTATTTGGAGTGCGATACGGTCCTTATATACTCCGTCTGTTACACTGATGAAGGTTTTTCCGGGCTTCCCTCTTAAAGTAATATTCCCGGACTGATCAACTGCTGCAACAGTTTTATTGGTTGAGTTCCATTTCAGCCCTTCAGAAACTCCCATGAAATGACCTTCTTTATTGACATGAAGCGCTTTTAATTGGAATGCATCTCCACTGATTTCCGTGCTGACCTGGGGTACATTCTCAAGGAGTATTAAATCCTTAGCTGTACTTTCTGCCGCTGCGTTTTTCAAGGTTCCTCCCATCCATAATTGCGAAACGGCAAGTGTAATTGTGAGAAGGAAAATAAACATTACTTTGCTGACTTTACCCATTTCTTCCACCGTCCTTACTGCGTTTTCATATGAGCTTACTTTTTACTAAAAAATCGAATACTAGTAATTTCTTTTTTCCCAACCGTTTCCTGAGAGGGCAGGCGTCACTTTTTGTCCATCTGAAAGCTGGAGTTTTACATTATCAACATACCAGCCTCTGCCGTTTACTGTACTGTCTGTCACGTATCGGAATCGGATGTGGGATTTTCCTGCCGCAATCGTCAGCTTTTCCTTTTTCCAGTCGATGCTGCTGCCTGTATATGGCTGTGCTGCCTGTGTCCAATTGACGCCATCTTCCGAGACCTCAACCACGCCCATGTCTGCATTTGTTTCAGTTCTGTACCAGGTATCAAACGACAGGACCGCCTCTTCTTTGAGATTCACTTTAGCGGTTAACTCATGCTGAATTTTATCTCCATACCCTGAGAACCACGCCGGCCCTTTTCCCGGAATGGCTACAGGAATGGCATCCGCCACTTGTCTTGCAAATGCACGCCTTGCAATATTCGTTGTAACCGTATTTCTTGATGGATGAACACGGTTCGTTAAAAGAATCGCAATGGTGCCATTATTTCGGTTTATGACGATGGATGTTCCAGTGTACCCTGTATGCCCAAGGGAAGTTCCCTCTGATAAAGCATCCATGAACCATCCCTGGCCGAGCTCCCAGCCCAGGCCGTGATCATCGCCTGGGAATTCAGGAATTTGATTTTGAATAAGCATTTTCACCGTCTTTTCTTTCAATATCCGTTTGCCGCCATATCGCCCGTCATTCACATACATATGGGCAAGCCTGGCAAGATCTGTGGCAGTGGAAAAGACACCTGCATGACCGGCGACTCCATCAAGGGACCAGGCATTCTCATCGTGAACCTCTCCCCAGACAAGCTCCCTGCCAATCGCAGGCTGATATTCCGTGGCTGCAATCCGGTGCTTCAAAGATTCAGGCGGATTATACATCGTGTCCTTCATACCGAGCGGTTTAGTTATGCGTTTTTCCACAAACTCATCCAGGCTTTGCCCTGAGAGGCGTTCGATTAGTGCACCGAGCGTTATCATATTCAAGTCGCTGTATGTATACGCTTCGCCCGGCTCATTGGCCAATGGGTGCTTAAAAACGATTTGCATGCGTTCCTCTCTGCTGCTTCCTTGTGAATATAATGGAATCCATGCAGTAAAGCCTGAAGTATGTGTCATCAGCTGGCGTATCGTTACATTTTCCTTTCCGTTTTCGGCGAACTCGGGAATATATTCAGCAACAGGATCATCCAGCTCAAATCGGCCTTCATCATACAATATCATCGCTGCAGTTGTGGTAAAGATTTTACTGATTGAAGCCAGATCAAAGATGGTATCTTCGGTCATTCCGATCGGGTTCTGGGCTTCAGTAAATTTATCATCCGTGTAGCGGTAGGAATATCCGTATGCATCATGCTTAACGATATGGCCTCGCCTTGCCACAAAAGTGACAGCACCCGGCATGACGCCTTCTGAAATCATCTCCTCCATTAAGGGATCGATTTCATCGAGCGGCTGCTGAACCATGCCGGCTCCCGCTGCTGAACCAGGATGAAGGATAGGAGAGATCGGCCCGGGACGATCCCACGAAAAAACAGGATGAATCTTGTGTTTCACATCTTTATTGTTTTTCATTTCCATCGTTGGCTTAACTCCTTCAGCGCTTTGCGCAGACGCAGGATATGCTGCCGGAATAAAGAGTGATGTGCCAAGTGCGGCAGATAGCGCAACAAGCATGGTTTTATTTTTCATAGTGCCTCCTTTATTTTTATGAATCTTCATCAGCCTTTAACCTCCTCTAATTAATGAAAGGGTTTACATAATGTAAGATTAATAGAGATAGAGTATAGTTGTCTATACCACATAAGTCCTGTTCTAGTTAAAAACTTCCATATAAAACAACAAAATGATAGTTCTTTTTGACTGTTCTGAAAATTATTTTGACTTATTTGAAGAAATACAAAGAAAGCAGAATCCATATTGGATCCTGCTTATCTTTGAAACTGTACATTATGAAGACCTGCAAAGATTCCGTTCTTTTCGATCAATTCATCATGTGTACCTTCTTCAGCAATGCCGTCTTCTGTGACAACGACTACCCTGTCCGCATTGCGGATGGTTGCAAGCCTATGGGCAATGACCAGTGTGGTGCGGTTTACGGCAAGCTCGTTCAATGCCATTTGAATAATCTGTTCGGTTTCTGTATCTAATGCCGAGGTTGCTTCATCCAGGATTAAAATCGGCGGGTTTTTCAGGAACATTCTCGCAATGGCGATCCGTTGTTTTTGCCCGCCTGACAGCTTTAATCCCCGTTCCCCAATTTGTGTTTCCCAGCCATCCGGAAGAGATGCAATGAAGTCCTGCAGGTGCGCTTTTTTAGCTGCGTCTGCAACCTGATCATCTGATGCTCCAAGCATCCCGTAGGCTATATTCTCCTTCAGGGTACCGGTAAACAGGAAGACATCCTGCTGGACAATGCCAATTTGTGATCTCAGAGATTTCTTCGTCATGTCCCTGATATCCATGCCATCAATCTTAATACTTCCGCTATTCACCTCATAAAAGCGTGGAATCAAAGAACAAATCGTTGTCTTTCCGGCTCCTGAAGGTCCCACAAAAGCTACTGTTTCACCTGCTTTTATTTGAAGGTCAATTCCCTCAAGCACCGATTTATGCTCGTCATAGCGGAACGATACATCCTGAAAACGAATATCACCCCTTAAAGACGCAACCTCAATGGCATCTTTTGGATCCTCAATTTCCGGTTCAGTATCAATGATTTCTAAAAACCGTTTGAAACCAGCCATTCCCTTTGGATATAGTTCCATCAGAGCGCTGATTTTATCAATCGGCTTTAATAGCACATTCACATAGAGCACAAATCCGACCAATTCACCGTATGAAAGCTGCCCGCTGAAGCTCAGCCAGGAACCGTATACAAGAACAAGCAGCGTAACTAATCGGGTCAGCATGTAGACTCCGGAAGCACTGAAGCTCATAATCTTATAAGCTGCAAGCTTGGCAAGACGGAATCTGCCATTGTTTTCTTTAAATCTTTTAATCTCATAGCTTTCATTTGTAAAAGACTGAACCACACGCACACCCGATACACTATCCTCTACCTGGGCGTTAACATCGGCAATTTCACCGTACATTCTTTTCCATGCTTTGTTCATTTTAATATTGCAGAACGTAATCAGCCATACAAGAAACGGAAGAACAAATATGGTTACAAGAGCAAGCTTCACATTGATGGTCAGCATAATCCAGAATGCACCCACAAACGTCATGACCGCTATAAATAAATCCTCCGGGCCATGATGGGCAAGCTCTCCGATATCCATAAGATCGTTTGTCACCCGGCTCATAATATGCCCTGTTTTAGTATTATCAAAGAAGCGGAAAGACTGCCTTTGCACATGCTGAAAAAGCTGCTGCCGCATATCTGTTTCGATGTTGATGCCAAGCTTGTGGCCCCAATAGTTAACCACAAACTGAAGAAGTGTGCTTGCTACATAAAGAGCAAGCAGGCCGGCACTGACAGAAACAATCATGGACCAATTCCCGCTTGGAAGCAGGCTGTCGATAAACCACTGAACCGCAAGCGGAAAGCCCAACTCAAGAATCGCCACGAATACTGCCGAACTAAAATCAATCATGAACAGGCGCTTATGCGGCTTATAGTAGCTAAAAAACCGTCGGATCATTTTATTCTCCTTTTTCTGAAAAAATCAAATATATTTGATTATAAATTCACCAGGAATAGATTACAAGAAAAACCCGTCCCTATTTATCTGGAACGAGTCTGTTGTTGCTGCTTTATTAGGCTGATGGTACGTCCTCTTCTGAAGTTCAGATTCTTGATTTGAACTGGACATTGCGGATCATTTGATTGATTACCTCTGAAATGACAAGACCGACTGCAATGGCCCCGGATATCATGAATGCTTTCGCTGCGAGCTGAATGGCCGTATTGTAATCATTTTCAACAAAATTCCGCATCGCATCATATGCAATCCCTCCTGGGACCAGCGGAATGATGCCGGCAACACTGAAAATAATAATAGGTGTTTTATACATTCTGGCAAAAATCTGGCTGATCACAGCGATCGTAAAAGCAGCAATTAAGGAAGAAATAACAGCATCATACTGCCAATTGACAAGCCAAATATAAACGAACCATCCGACCATGCCAACAAATCCGCATTTCAGCAGCGATTTTTTCGGAGCATTGAAAAGCACCCCGAACCCTGCTGATGCGATAAAGCTTGTAATCATATGTGTCAATATAAACATAGACAACTTCCTCCGCTATTGCATTTAAAAAGTGAAGACAAGAGCAATCCCGGCTCCAATGGCAAAAGCCGTCAGAAAGGCTTCAGCCCCTTTTGAAAGTCCGGAAACAAGATGCCCGGCCATTAAATCCCTGACTGCATTTGTTATCAATAGCCCCGGAACGAGCGGCATGACCGACCCGATGATGATCTTATCGAGCTCTGTTCCCACTCCCGAGTAAACAAAGAAATAGGCTATAAGGCCAATTAATAATGAAGCAATAAATTCAGAGAAAAACTTGATCTGGACAACTCTATGTACATATAAAAATGAAACAAATCCCAGACCGCCTGTAATCATGGCTGGAATAAAATCAGTCCAGCTTCCAAGGAACATAATTAAAAAACAGCCGCTTGCAATCGAGGCTGCAAAAATCTGCTGATAAACAGGGAATGTATAGTCGGCACTTTCAATCTCCTTCAGCCTTGCCAATGCTTCCTTTCCATCCAGTTCACCGCTGCTGATTCTGCGTGAAACACCGTTCACTAATGTCACCTTGTATAAATCCGTTGAACGTTCTGAAATCCGAATCAGCTTCGCCGGTTCAGTTCCATCTGTAGAAAATATGATTCCTGTTGGCGTTACATAGCTATGTGAGTGCGGTATACCCAGGGAGGCAGCAATCCTTGTCATGGTGTCTTCTACGCGATACGTTTCCGCACCTCCCTGGAGCATAATTTTCCCCGCAAGCAAGCATATCTCAATTACTTCTATTGTTGGCGGGAATTCTTTCCCCATTTTTCCACCTGCTTTATAAACAATTTAAATCTCTCTTATATAGGGTTACATATTAACGGAAATGATAAACGAAAGAAAGACCTTTTGTGTAAAAAAATATAAAAATATTTAAGCTCCAATTTAGATAAACAGACATTTGATTTAGCCTCATCTTATGAAGCTTTTAAAAAAAGTGTTGTACTCTTTAAGTTAAGGTTTTGTAAACTTATCTTTTCCCCTTTTCTTGTCCTGCTATATTTGGTATCATTCAATTATCGAAACCCGATATCGATGTTCGAGATTAAGAAGGGAGGCATTTGCTTGGAAGATAAAATATTGCGCAAGCTGTTTCTGGGGTTTATTCAAATCCATATCCTTCACCATGCAAAGGAGCACCCTGTTTTCGGCGCATGGATGGCTGAAGAACTAAAAGAGCATGGATATAGCATCAGTTCCGGAACATTATATCCGATCCTGCATTCAATGGAGTCAGACGGGCTTCTTCAACAGGAGAAGAAGAATGTTGATGGCAGAATCAGAAAGTATTATACCGCAACTGAAAAAGGGATTTTGGTTCTGGAGGAAGCGAGAAAAAAAGCTTATGAGCTTTTTAAAGAAATTAAGGATTAAAGGAGATGCATATGAACAAAAACAAAACCGGGCTAAAAACTTTACTGGAAATATTATTGGTTTCAACAAGGCTTGGACTAACCTCTTTCGGGGGACCTGTAGCTCATCTCGGCTATTTTCACGATGAGTATGTCCGAAGAAGAAAATGGATGGATGAAAAAAGCTACGCAGACTTAGTTGCACTTTGTCAGTTCCTTCCCGGTCCTGCAAGCAGCCAGGTCGGGATCGGCATTGGTGTCATGAGGGCTGGCGCAGCGGGCGGCATAATGGCTTTCCTTGGTTTCACATTGCCATCGGTCATAGCTCTAATCATTTTTGCCATTCTTCTTCAAGGCATTAATCCGGCAGAAGCCGGCTGGATTCATGGACTTAAAATTGTCGCTGTGGCCGTAGTGGCCCACGCCGTTCTGGGTATGGCCCAAAAGCTTGTACCTGACCTTCCCCGAAAAACGCTGGCACTGCTTGCAATTATCGCAACACTTCTGTGGCAGACAGCCATTACGCAGGTTGCGGTCATCCTCGTCTCTGCTTTTATCGGATTTTTAATCTATAAAAAGCATACTGACAACGATGATGCACGATTGGAGTTTCCCATCTCAAAAGGTTTTGCTGCAGGCTGTTTGGTCTTATTTTTCGCCCTTTTAATTGTGCTTCCAATACTAAGAGAAGTAACCGCATTGGAATGGGTTGCCTTATTTGACAGCTTTTATCGCTCAGGATCCCTGGTTTTCGGCGGCGGGCATGTTGTACTTCCCTTGCTGGAACGTGAATTTGTCCCAGCAGGCTGGCTAAGTGAGGAAGCCTTTCTGGCTGGCTACGGTGCAGCTCAGGCAGTGCCGGGGCCGTTATTTACTTTTGCTGCTTACCTTGGAGCAGTGATGAATGGCTGGCAGGGCGGTCTGCTTGCAACGGCTGCGATCTTTTTGCCTGCCTTTCTGCTGATCTTAGGAGCACTCCCATTTTGGGACACACTTCGCCGCAACCCTAACATCAGGGGTGCATTAATGGGTGTGAATGCTGCAGTTGTAGGGATTTTAATTGCTGCCTTTTATCATCCCATTTGGACCAGCAGCATCCTCGAGCCGGCAGACTTTGCCTTTGCCGCAGTACTATTCAGCATGCTTGTTTATTGGAAGCTGCCTCCTTGGATTATTGTTGTGACAGGAGCCATGGGCGGAACTTTATTAGGAAATGTAATTTAGAAACGAATGAAGAAAAGCTGCCAAAACTCGGCAGCTTTTTTTTATAGCGGAATTTCAAGTATAATTTTCGTCCCTTTGTTTTCTTCTGAATAAACATCAATGGAACCGCCTGCAGCTTTTGCCCGCTCTTCCATGCTGAAAAGGCCGACTCCTCTTGAAACTTCATTAACATTGAACCCTTTGCCTTTATCTTCAATGACAATGCGGATTTCTGCTTCCATTTGCCTGATTGTAACTGAAGCTTCATCTGTTTCAGCATATTTTCTTATATTCGTCAGTGCTTCCTGAATGATTCTATAGATGGTGATTTCTTTATTTGAATTAAGGCGGGAAGCCAGGTAACAATCAAACTGGACATTGATATTATGATGTTCTGAAAAACGGACCAGGTAGGATCGGATCGCAGGTATGAGACCCAGATCATCAAGCACTGAGGGACGAAGCTCCCATGAAAGACCCCTAAGTTCCTCAATGATTTCAGTAGCCTCATCCTGCATTTGATCCAGCAGCGGATGGCTTATTTCAGCCTGAAGCCTATTAATGGTAATCAGATGGCTGTACAAATTCTGTCCTATTCCGTCGTGAAGTTCCCGGGATAGTCTTTTCCGCTCATCCTCTTGAACATCGATAATTCTTGTCATCATATTTTGCAGCTCTTCTTCTGCATTTTTTCTTTGTGTGACTTCATGTCGAATAGCAAGATGCTGATATGGTTTCCCTTTATCATTAAGGAATGGGACGATCGTGGTATCCACCCAATAATAAGTTCCATCCTTAGCTCTGTTCTTGATCTCGCCTTTCCATACCTTCCCGGAAGAAATTGTCCTCCATAAATCTCTGAAAAAATCTTGGGAATGGTACCCTGAATTTATAATTCTATGATCCTGTCCCACCAATTCTTCCCGTGAAAATCCTGAAATGCTGCAGAACTGATCATTCACATACGTAATCGTGCCTTTCTGATCTGTAATAGCCACAATCGATGAAGAATCCAGGGCAAACTTTAAATCAATCAGCTCGTTTACAGAATTTCTCAGTTCCTCGACAACCCGCTTATATTCTGTTATTTCCTTCCGGATTGCCAGGTATTTATACGGCTTCCCTTTTTCATCAATAAAAGGAACGATCGTAGTATCTACCCAATAATGAGTTCCGTCTTTGGCTTTGTTTTTAATTTCTCCGCGCCAGACTTCTCCGCTCGAAATGGTGTTCCAAAGGTTTTCCATAAAACCCCTGGAGTGGTATGAGGAGTTGATAATTCTATGGTCCTTGCCTATCAGCTCTTCTGCAGAAAATTTCGATACCTCACAGAACTTTTCATTCACATAGGTGATTTTCCCTTTTCTGTCTGTAAAGGCGACAATGGTTGATTCATCCAGGGCAAACTGCAGGTCAACCAATTCCTTTAACGGATATGACTGTTGCTTTTTTAAGCGGGAACGGTCTTTGACTGTGTGAAAGACGATTAGATAATAGCTTTCTTCTGCAAGCTTGAAAGAATTAATTCTATAAAAATTGAAAATACTCCGCCGTTACGGTGCTGTCCATACTGGTGAACCACTTTGCCCTCTTCTGTTTCTAGCAGAGTGATCTCAGGAAGCAATTCTTCCAGGCTCTTCCCCTGCAGCTCCTGTTCGCTATATCCAAATTGCAATTGTGCCTGCTCGTTCGCATAAGAGATGCTCCCAAATTTATTTACAAGAATCGTTGCATCACTGGAATCAGGAGCAATCTCTCTCTCTTTCGCCAGCTGATTATCCCTGTCCATTTTTACGTTCCTCCAGTTGCTTATTTTAACCATTCAGCTTTTTTTCAAGTGTCCTGGCAGCTTCCCTTGCAGCACTTTGCCTGCTCTCACTTACAGGCTGCCCCGAACGGTTCCCGATCAGGAGGACCCCCTTTGGGATCCCTTTAAAATGAATAGGAACAGCATAAGCATGCTTCAGTCCTTCAGCAAGCATAATTGGGTATTCTAATGCTTTTCCGGCAATATTATCGGGAAAGTTATCCACATACATCGGCCTTCCGGTTGAAATCACTTTCCCTGCAATGCCTTTGCCGTACCTAACTGTTATCCGCTTATATTTCTCGTTGCTGTTTCCTGCGGCATAATGCCATTTTACATCCGGGCCATCCGTATTCTGCAGTGCCAATCCAACAAAATCACATTCAAGCTCAGCCAGAACCTTCTCACAAGCCTGATCAATCCGGACGCTTCCGCCAGGACTGCACCCCTTATATTCCATAGCCAAGCAGCCCTTTCTTTAAGGCGTAAGAAACGAGCTCCGGCCTGGTTTTCATCTGAAGCTTTTCCATTAAATTACCTTTATGTGTTTCAACTGTCTTGACACTAATCACAAGCTGTTCAGCAATGTCCTTATTGGAAAACCCTTTGGCTATTAATGTAAGAACTTCTTTCTCCCTGTCGGAAAGAAGATTGAATGTATCGGTGTTCCCCTGCTTCACACTTCCGATATATTCTTCCATCAGCCTTTTGGTTGCAGAAGGATGCAAATACGCATTCCCGCTTGCAACAGACCGGATTGCTGCGAGCAGTTCATCATGGGGTGCACTCTTTAAAATACACCCGGAAGCGCCAGCTTGAATCGCCCTGAATAAGTATTCCTCATCATCATGCATGGTTAAAATGAGGATCGCTATTTCAGGCATTAGTTTTTTTAATTCTGAGGTTGCCGACATGCCATCTTTCCCGTGGGGCATGCTTAAATCCATGACAACCACATCCGGTTTTAATTCCAGTGCCTGCTGAATCCCCTCATTGCCTTCAGAAGCTTCACCAACCACCTGCATGTCATCATGGTTATTTAAAAGCATTTTCAAACCCATCCTGACCACCGCGTGGTCATCGCAAAGTAAAATATTGATCAAGCCCGCTCCCCCTTAGCATTTGTCCGTAAAAAAAATCTGAAATAGGCAACAAGGGAGCCGCAAAATGCAGATCCCTTGTTAAGTATAATCTTAGTATAACGGAAGGGTGATATCTATTGAAGTCCCTTCACCGATTTTTGAGCTGATGACGCATTTGCCGTTAATTAACAGCATTCTCTCCATCATGGCAGCAATGCCGGCTGAACTTTTCATCGCAGCATCTACATCAAAGCCCTTCCCCTTGTCTTTTATCATAATAGAAAGCTGTCCCGGCTCCCAACGAAGACTAATGCCTGCACTCATTGTATCAGCATACCTCGCTATGTTAGCCAGGGCTTCCTGGCAAACACGGAACAGTGTAATCCTTTCCCGTTCCCTGATTTGCACTTCCTTTCCCTCATTTTCAAGGTCAACGATGATACCATACGTGGAAGTGTATAATTTCAGATAACTTTTCAGAGCCGGCAAGAGACCGAGGGTTCCTAAAGCAGGGGGATGCAATTCCACAGCCAGAAGCCTGATTTCCTGAATTGTTTTTTCCATCATTTGTGCCATATCCCGAATATAGTCTTTCATCTCAGGCTGATCGACAGCTGTCTGAATGAACTGCATGCCTGTAAACAAACTGTAAAGCGTCTGCCCTACCCCTTCGTGAAGCTCAAGGGCAATGCGCTTAATTTCATCTTCCTGAGATTGAATAATATATGAACTGATATTTTTCTTTGCTGGCTGGGTTTCCATTTCATCCCTCCTCCTTTAATTATTTGCTTTATTTATGCTTTTTTCACCCGATGGCTGGAGATATCACTGAACATGCCTGCATATTGGACTACATCACCGGCATCATTTTTTATTGCACTGATGGTTAGCCACTGGAGATATTCTTCCCCATCCTTTCGGGAGTTCCATATTTCACCTTGCCAGAATCCATTTTTTTCGAGTGAAGTCCACAAGTCCTGGTAAAAGCCCTTAGACTGTCTTCCTGATTTAAGTACACTCGGATTTTTGCCGACTACTTCCTCTTCCGTATATCCGGTGATTTCTGTGAAGGCAGGGTTTACAGAGATGATTTTTCCGTTCTTATCCGTAATCAGAATACCTTCGATTGTATGATCAATAACCTGGCTCGCAATTTCCATCCTTCCCTGGTAATACATCCAAACAACCAGAATCAGGCTGGCAAGCGCGACCTGAGACAATGCCATAAAACCAATTGCATAATGCCCTGTAATGTTAAATAGGAGAGTCAAAAGCAGCGGAGGGAAAAATCCGCCCAGACCGCCCATTGCAGACACAATTCCATTTACGATACCGGCCTGCTTCTGGAAGTACATTGGCACAAGCTTAAATATGACCCCGTTACCAATTCCCGCTGATAGAGCAATGCTTAAGCATCCGAATGTATACCATGTGATTGAAGGAGATAGTGATAGTATCACCGCAGAAATGGTGTAGACGCCAAAAACAAACATCAGCAAAATTAAAGAATGAAAACGGTCAGCCAGCCAGCCGCCTATTGGTCTCATGGCTGTTGCTAGAACAATGAAACCTGCTGTTCTTAATCCTGCATCAACTTTATCAAGTTCAAAGTGGGCTACAAGGAAGTTTGGCAAATAAATAGTAAACGCCACAAATGATCCAAAGGTAATAAAATAGAATAAGCTCAAAAGCCAAAGTTTTTCATTTTTATAGACTCCTTTTATTTGCTCAAGAAGCGGAGTCTGTACCTTAACTTCTTTTTTATCTCCCAGTAAGAAGTTAGCCGCAATAAAAATCACCAGCAGAACAAGGTATATCTGTACAGTTAGGGACCATCCAAATTTTGTTGCAATAACAGGTGCTGCAAATGCAGTGATGGCTGTTCCAAGATTCCCTGCCCCGTAGATGCCATTGACAAACCCATGACGTTCCTTTGGGTAATACTTCGGAAGAGATGTAACCCCAACAGAGAATACCGCTCCTCCAAGGCCGAGGAATAATCCCCCGATAAGCAAATCAGTAATCGAATCTGCTATGCTGATATAATAGACTGGAAATAATAGAAGAATAAAGCTCAGCATAAAGATTACTCTGGCGCCAAACTGATTAGCATAATACCCCAAAGGTATGCGGAGCAGGGATCCGAGGATGACCGGAACAGCTGTTACAAGAGCAAGCTTATCGGATGGAATATTGATATCTTCCTTTATAAATGGCATAAGGGAGGATATCAGCACCCAAACCATAAACCCGGCCACTAAGTTTAACGTCTGCAATGGAAGCTGTATTTTTCTAATCACTTTGTTCACGCTCTCTTCTTAATTACATATTTTAATCCGGCTTCCTGATCGATTGCAGCCCACTGGGTCTCAGATGCTTCTACAGAGGAGGTCAGCGGGACCGCAAAAAAGTTCATTTTATCAAAATAAATCCGCAAGTGTGTTCCATCGGGACAAAGGCCGGTTTTTTCAATTATCTTAGGAACAAATGGTGCTTGGTCACTTCCATCTTCATCTAATATTGCCACCTGAACCTTCTCCAGGACAAATCCGTCCAGATCCTCTTTTTTAATGAGTTCCACAGCTTCCGCACCCTCTTTTGGCAGGATAAACATACATCTGGTACCCCTGAAGATATTTCCAGAAGGATTCTCCTGCATTTTCTTCTATATATTCAATGGTTTCCTCTTCCGATTGCCATTTGCTCATGCCTTTTACCTCTGCTACTACAATGTCCATGCCATCATGTGACTTTTCATCCAAGTACCAGTTTAGACGGACTCCCTTAAAAAGTTCTGAAAGGAGCTGATCAACTTCCGGAGCAAAATCTCCGGATCTTTCTCTTACAAAACAAAAGTCAAGATACGTTTCACTGTTCATATGAATCACGCCCTCATGTTAATCGTCTTTTTATAAGCGAATACAGCCAGGGGAAAAAGAACAATATTCAGCCCGCCAAAAATCAGTACATTTTCATAGTTTTCGTAATAATATTGGTGGACCATATATTGAGTAAAGACAATATTCATCATTAATATCGCTGCTAAAATAATGACTCCAAGGTATCTACGCTTCATAACGCTTCACCCTCACCGCATAAACTGCGCCATTCTCCACCTTAACCTGTATTTCCGGAAGCGGCCTTCTTGGAGGTCCCGCAGTCGGCGCACCAGTTGCCACATCGAACTTGCCGTGGTGGCAAGGGCAAATCATTTCACCCTGCTCCTTCACCCAGAATACCGGGCAGCGCAGATGTGTACACGCGTTCTGATAGGCCACATATTTGTTCTCTGATAAGCGGATTAATATTGCATCGTCATGATCTCCAGGAAACTTGAACTCCACTGCATCGCCGATTGGCAGCTTGCTTACTTCGGTTATTTTCTTATGAGGATATTCCTTTTCGCCAAGCCCCATCAATTCTTTGGCAGCTACCGCCCCCCAGGGAAGGGAGGAAACCGCAAATACACCGGCCGCACCCACCAAGGTTTTCATGAATCCCCGTCTATCCAGTTTTCTTTCATTATTCCGTTCGATATTATGCGTATAATTATCCTCATTAAAGGGAATCTTGTTATTCCTTTCAGACATCCCTAATCCCTCCTAAAACAGCTTTGTAATCCCCTGAAGGATTCCCGGCAGATTTACCTTTACGTTTGTTTCACCTTCAAGATATGGCATGCTTGTTACCCATTTGCCGTTATCAAGATTAAATTGCTTCTTTTTGTTTTCAATTTCTTCATCAGTCAGCCACTGCAAAGTATTGGATGGACATACACTCGCACACATTGGAGGAATACCATCTTTAGTCCGGTCAATACATAGATCGCATTTGTACATTATGTTCTGCTCTTGATCAAATTTCGGAATGCCATATGGGCAGGCAATGGTACAGTTCTGGCAGCCGATACACTTTTCGACAAGTGCAGATAATACAGCACCTGTCTCATGAATCTGAATAGCCTGGGCAGGACAGCTTCGAGCACATGCCGGATTTTCACAGTGAAGGCACATGAGAGGCATTGTCTGCCGGTTCACAAGAGGATTTACATCATACACATAGTTTCTGTTGCGCTCCTCGTGCCCCCCGCATTGTGTACATGCTGCCAGACAAGAACGGCATCCTATACAGTTTTCAAGTTCCAAATACAGCCTCTTTTTCATTTATTGCACCTTCTTTAATTCGACTTTTTCCAGCTGTGCAGCACATGCCTTGAATTCAGGCATACGGGATATTGGATCTAATGCCGCAATTGTTAATAGATTAATAGATTCTTCATGTCCAAAATGGTATGGAACAAAGACAGTATCCTTGCGGATGGCTTCGGTAATTTTGACTTTATAAATAGCCTCGCCTCTTCTTGTAAACAAGCGGACTCTTTCTTCATGTTCCATATTATATGTTGCTGCTGTTTCCGGATGGATTTCCACATATGGTTCCGGACACATATCATGCAGGAAAGGTATTCTTCTGGTCTGGTTGCCTGATAGATAATGATAAACTACCCGGCCAGTCGTTAAGCGAAGCGGATACTTTTCACATGGTTCTTCCGCTGGCGGACGGTACGGCAGGGCGCAAATCTTTGCTTTGCCATCCGGATGATAGAACTTTTTATCAAGGAACATATGTGGTGTTCCTTCATCTTTTTCGTCTTTACAAGGCCAGAAAACCCCGTCCTGCTTATCGATCTTATCCCATGTAGCACCATAATAATCAGCATAGCCGCCCTTAGTTGCAAGCCTGAACTCATCCGCAACATCTCTGGCTGTTTTCAGGTGAGAAAAATATTTTCCTCTGCCTAAGCGCTCAGCCAGCTCCACTTGAATCTTCCAGTCCGGCTTTGACTCACCTATAGGCTCCTGAGCTTTGTTGATTTTTATAATACGTCCTTCAATATTTGTTACGGTCCCTTCATCCTCTGACCAGGTAACGGATGGCAGGATCACATCTGCAAATTCAGCCGATTCAGAAAGATAGAAATCGGAGCAGACCATGAAGTCCAAGGCTTTAAATGCTTTCCTCACAAAATTTAGATTTGGTGCTGATACAGCCGGATTCGAACATAGAAGGTATAAACCGCGAATTGTTTTTTGCTCCATCAGCTCAATCATTTCATAGGCAGAAACACCAGGCTGCGGCATTTCTTCAGGTGTGATTCCCCAAACGCTGCATACTTCTTCAACATGTTTTGGATTTGTAATTTTCCGGTAGCCTGGAAGCAAATCTGACTTTTGCCCGTGCTCCCTTCCGCCCTGCCCATTTCCCTGTCCGGTGAAAGTGGCTACTCCGGCTTTTGGACGGCCGATCTTTCCAGTAACAAGCGCCATGTTGGTGTACGCGGAAACATTATCAACACCCTTATGCTGCTGTTCAACACCCCGTGCAAACATTACAACCGCATTTGGAGCTTTTCCGTATATTTCTGCAGCGCGTATGATTTTTTCCGGTGCTACACCAGTCAGCATGCTTGTATATTCAGGGGTGAATTCCTTGACCAGTTCCTTTGTTTCTTCAAAGCCGTTCGTATGCTTATTAATAAATTCTTCATCTATATGGCCCATTTCGATTAATTGATGTACAATCCCGTTTGCAAGTGCAAGGTCTGTTCCGGGCTGCAAATCAAGATGCAGGTCCGCCCTTCTCGCAATTGGCGTTTCGCGGGGATCCACCACAATGATATAACCGCCTCTTTCCTGAACGTTCCAAATACGGAACATGGAGGTTGGATGGCATTCAGCTGTATTGCTTCCGGCGATAAACAGGCAATCCGTTTCATGAATATCTGTCCAAGGCAATGTTGAGCCTCTATCTACTCCGAAAGAGCGAAGGAATCCGCCCGCTGCACTGGACATACAGAATCTGCCGTTATAGTCAATATAGCGCGTTCCCATAGCAACCCGTGCAAACTTGCCTGTCAGATAACACTTTTCATTTGTCATGGACACTCCGCTGAAGACGGAGAGTGAATCTTTTCCGTATTCTGTCTGAAGCTCTTTGAATTTTTTTGCGATTAAATCATATGCCTCATCCCAGCTTGCTTCACGGAACCCTTCTGCTGTTCCTTTCAAAGAAGCATCATCCCGGATCAGCGGCTTCAGCAGTCGGTCTTTGTGGTTGGTCTGCTGGTAGGCGGTAACCCCTTTCGGACACATTTTGCCGACAGTAACAGGCCAGTCATAACGGGGCTCAACCCCGATGATTTTATTTGTTTGTGTATTAACCCTCAAGTTCATTCCGCACTGCATCCCGCAATAACTGCAGTGTGTTTTTATCAACTTTTCATTCGGATGGTTTAAATTCTCAATTTCTTTAAAAAACTTATCCCTTTGCATTCTGGTTTGCCTCCTTGACCTTCACTTCATGAGTAGGGAATCCGGAAAATTGTGCAATCCGGTACTTTCTTCGGCAAGGGAGGCACATTTCTGCAAGATGATGCCCTTCCTTTGCTTTAAATTCTATAGTGTTCACGCCGAGTACATCGACGACATCTTTTGATTGTTCAATTGAAACGAACTGATCTCCGCAGACCTTGCATTCCTTCATGCCCTGTTCGGCATAATGTTCCCGGTAGTTTCTTGCCAAAACACTCATTGGCCGGAAAGGGATATGTGCAAGCTTTCCAAATGGCAGGTAAATCAGTGTAATGATAACTGACCATTGATGGATCAGTGACATTGCCGGCTGTCCCGCCCCGTGTAAAAAGATATTCATAAAGGTTAAAGCCAGCCCTGTTATGCTAACTAGCAGCAGCATATATAAAGGCAAGAAATCATACAGGAATTTCTGCTCTGCTCTGGCCTGCATATTTTTCAGGCGGCGGTAAAGCGCCATGCAAACACCGGCGATTACCATTACTGCTGTAATATTCAGTGCGTTATAAGAAAGGTTGGCGATAATGCCTTCCGCCGGGACAGTCATTACCTTCATGCCCATTGCAATTATGTTGTAATGGCCATTGTCATCCATCGTAAAATACATCCAGCCGAAAACGAGAGGGAATGTAACAAAGCAGGATAAGATACAGCCCCAGCCGATCAGCACGTGCTGAGTCCATCGGTAAATTCCCCTATTCCAGATAAAATTGTATGTTGCAAGATGCTCAACAGATGTCTTTGGTGTTGACTTTCTAAATAACAGTTTCAATCCTTTTTTCAAAATAAGCTTTGTTGGCGGCCTTTCACCCCAAGCAATGAATCTATAGAAAAATCCTCCAATGAACACTATAGTTCCGACCATATATCCGTACAGGTTTAAATCAACATGTGTAAACATTCTTGTGCCGATAAAAGAAAGAATGGCTAATGCTGTAACAGATAAAAACATTGACTTGGCAAAATGTGATGCAAACGCATTGTTTAGTGTGTTCCCTGATTTTTGATTGACTGCAGCTTTTGCCTGCATAATAACTCCTCCTCATTCACAAACAACTACCTTAACCTTATTGTAAAAGCAGGGTGAGTTTTTCCATATCGGGGAACTTCCCCATTCGGAGGGGAAAATTCCCCTATCTTTATATGCTGATAAATTTTATCATCGGGGAGAGGCTGGCTTCAGGAAGACATGTTATAATTAGAAAAAAGGAGTTGTTTATATGACTAAATCAGCGGCAAAGAAGTTACGCGACAAAGCAGTGCGTGAGGGGAAAAGGAACCCTGAATGCAACAGAAGTCCCTTTGTATTTACAGACATGCGTTCGAGGAAAACAAAAACAAAAAAAGACTATTTATATAGAAGTAAACATAAGAACCTCACTTCTGAAGAAAGCAGAAGAGATGGTTCTTTTTATTTTGAAGATTTGACGACTTCCTTTATTAAACCCTGCTTAGATTGCAGGCAAAATTCATATTAAAAAAGCGGCCTGTCCATGAAGAACAGCCGCTTTTTTTGCTTTTTTATTCAGTAATGTCTTTTTTTAATATTCCCATCTCTTCAATATTCCTCCGTGTTTCGTCATCACCCAGATCATAAATCATCTTATACATGCGTTGGATTGACGCATCATAATTATGATTTTGCGCCTTTTCTTTATCCTCCACGAATGGTACATGTGCAAGCTCAAATGTTTTCATATCCGCGTCATAATTTTTTTCGATATAATTGGCCAGCTCCTTCATTTCCTGGTCATCAGCATAAATTTTAAACTGCCATTCAGCTGCTTCAACAGGTTCTGCGTAAACTTGCGCATTTTCAATATCTATATAATATGATTTTTTTGTTTGGTCCATAGTAATCATCTCCTCTGCTTTTATACGGTATTTACCACAAATAGACGAAGTTTAATCATTTAATATTCATTACATTTCTAGGCTCCTGATGGGCATGATATAGCTGTGCATTATAAGGAAGGTGGCACAATCATGAACTTTCTCAGGAGGTATACTATGGGTATTTTAAGCGGAAATCCAAAAGACGAGCCTATGCATTATGGTGAAGTTTTTAGCACATGGTCTTACTTGCTCGCAGGAAAAGGAATGGCCTCGGCATACCAGACAATGGTAAGTCACTCTGGAGATGAGGACTTAAAGAAAATGCTTCAGGAAGCTATTCGCCTCTGCAAGCAGGAGGAAGAGGAGATCGAAGCGATGTTAAAGGAAAACGGGATTGGTCTTCCTCCCACACCCCCCGACAGACCTGATGCTTGTGTAAACGATATTCCTGCAGGTGCCAGATTTATGGATCCTGAAGTAGCTGCAAAATTAGCAGGTGATCTGGCAGCAGGATTAGTTGGCTGCAGTACAATTATGGGTCAATGTATCCGTGAAGATATTGCAGGCATGTTTGGCCAATTTCATACTCAGAAAGCCGCTTTAGGCATAAAGGTTCTTCGCATGAACAAAGAAAAAGGATGGCTGATTCCTCCGCCGCTTCATCTTCACAAATCAGATAATTGCTAAAGGTTTGCTTTAAGTACCTTTAATAAAGGAAAAGCCTTAGTCCGCAATGGACTAAGGCTTTTGACTTACTCGGAATATTTGCTTTCACTGGAATCAGGGGAGACCATGCCTCCTGCACCGCTGGAATTGATATCAGGTTCTGCTCCTTCAGGCTGGGATGGCAGGACCTTATTTTTCTTTTGATTTGGAAGGCCGGAATTCTCCTTTAAATATTGATCATTTTCCATGATCGTAACTACTTTAAATCCTGTGCCTTCGAGATGGCTCTTCAATTGATCAAATGCTTTGGTTTGATTATTAGTTAATTCCTTATCATCATATTGCAGTTCTACATTTATGGTTTTCATTTGTTGGACCTCCTTTTTATCCTATTTTCCCGAATGCCCTTTCATTAAACTACACAGATCCTTTGAGAAGCAGAAGTTTATTTCTTTAATAATAGGTTATTTAAGAAAACAACCAGTACAAGATAAGCCAGGAGAATACATGGGTTATTTTTCCATCAACATCATTATCTCTACATTCTTGAATATAAATAAATTGTATGCGATCAAACGAAAGGAGCAGAAGCATGTGGTTCTGGTTTCTGGTAATCCCTATTATAATCCTAGCTATTCTGGAAGAAACGATTCAATTCATGGTTAATCGCAAGGTCTTTGGAAAAAATGACAAACCGATTTTGATAAAAGATAAATTAAAACACTTTAAAAATAAATTCTGGTTTAAAAAAAGCCAATCCGGGTAAGGAAAGGCTTTTTGTCCTGCCGTCTGAGGCCAAAAAATATTAGGTTTCTTCTGTTTCTGAACCTTCTTCGGCGGGCTTCTCCTGTTCTGCACCTGCCCCCTTTTTCTTCAGCTCGAAATAGACATCTAAAACTTTTCTGCCAATTTCATAATTGGCTGTATGCCCGCTTCTTCCCTGGTAGGCCCACGGGACAATGACAGACATGGCGATTTCCGGATTATTATGCGGTGCATAGGCAACAAGGCTCAAGTTCATTACATCTATTAATTTATCTCCCTTCTTTTTGAGCGGGCCGTCATAAAATGCTTCCGCTGTACCTGTTTTTCCTGCCGGAGAATATGGGGCATCCGCGAATCTTCTATAGGCAGTGCCTTCAGGATGCTGCATTACCTGTCTTAGTCCCTCTTTGACAGTGTTTAATTCTCTTTCGCTTACATCTATTGTATTTAAGACAGTCGGCTGAATATCCTTCCAGATTGGCCCCAGTTTCTCCTGCTCTGCGCCCGGCTCGCGGATTTCTTTAACAAGGCGCGGCTGAATGCGGTAGCCTCCATTGGCAATCGTTGATATATATTGGGCCATTTGCATCGGAGTATAGGTATCATACTGTCCGATTGCAAGGTCTAATAAAAAGCCCGGCAGTCTGAGGGGGCCCTTATAGCCTATTGCCTCATTTGGCAAATCAATGCCAGTTCTGACACCAAGGCCAAATTGGCCGAAGGATTCTCTCATATCTTCAAACGCATTAGGATTTTTAAATCCAAGAGGCTGATCATAAGCATAGCGGGCATCCGCAATTTCAACGGCAGTTTTGAACATATATACGTTTGAGGAGATACGCAGTGCCCTTGTTTCGTTCATGATAGCCTGAAAGTTAAACCAGGATTTTTTCACCTGCGGAGTTCCTGCAATTTTCATCGGTGCATCTAAAAAGGTCGTTCCGGGTGTAATTGCACCCGTTTTATAGCCTGTTAAAACAGTTGCCCCTTTTACAGAGGATCCTACATTGTAAGAAGATGAAATCGTCCCCAGCGCATAATCCTGCAGAACGGTTTTTCCATTATCATCTTTGCCAATCATCTTTCCAGCCATTGTCAGAACTTCACCTGTATGCGGGCTCATTAGGACGACAAACGCACGATCCATTAAATAAGTCCCCCGGGTTCGCTTAGCAGCCCAAATTTCATCTTCCAAAACTTTTTCCACAGCCTTCTGAAGGTCCATATCAATCGTCAGGACAAGATCCTTGCCTCTTTGGCCTTCAGAAACCAATTCACTTCCGAGAATTTCCCCTTTTTTCGTAATAAGCTTTTCCTTTGATTTCTGGCCATGCAGTACATCTTCATATTGCATTTCCAGATAGCTCTTTCCAACACGTTCATTTCTGCTGTAATCTCTGGCCAGAAAATAATCAAGCCGCTCCTGCGGCAGCCCTTCACCGGAATCCGTAACCTTCCCAAGCACTGTCTGGAGCGTACTGTCAAAAGCATAAGTCCGGTCCCAGTCAGTGGTTGTATTGACACCTGGAAGATATTGAAGATTCTCGCTTACTGCTGCATATTCTTTTTGTGATACACCTTCATTCTTAACAATTTGCGGTGTCATCGCATAGCCGCTTGTAAATTCACGATAGATTGCCAGCACTTCCAAGTCCTGCTTGCTCAGCTGCTTCAGGTCTTCTTCTGTGATTCTTTTTAGCTGCATCTTATAAATTTGCTTATCATCCAGTTTTTTTTCTTTAAAAAGCTTCCATTCCTTATCAGTTATTTTTTCCCGTGCAGCTTCCGGGTTTTTCAAGATCCAATGATCCTTCTTATCCCGATCGGTCACCTTATCGGTCTTTTTATCTATCAGAACAGCCAGCCGCTCTGCCACTTGAAGCATCTCATCCTGTTTTGCATTGCGGTTGGTATATGTAATCGCACTCTTTGGGATATTATCCACGATAACCTGATGGTTCCGGTCCAGCATCCTTCCCCTTGGAACCGGATTCGATACGATGACATCTTCCGTCCTGTCTACTTCCTTTTTGTATGTCTCGCCATTTACAATCTGTACTACACCAAGCCTTAATATTAATGCTGAAAATAATACAAAAACAGAGAAAAACAATAAATTAACCCTAAAAGGCACATGGCTTTTCTTTTTCTTCTTCTTCCCCATATTTGAATCTCCCCCTCTATGAACAATATGTCTGTAATTGAGATTCTTCCAGATCCTACCCTGTTAAATAATTCCACAAAATTCGCAGGATTCCTGCCAGCTAGAAACTTTTTGCAATATAAAGGGATTTACAGAGGTTAAGTGGAAATGTTATTCTGATTATCTTTTTAGGAGGGAATTAATATGGAAAGAGCACAAAAATATCTAAGCTATTTTTTATCACATAGAAAGGTGACCAATGAACTGATCAGGAAGATTGATGAAAAAAACTTTTATTATAAACCAACTGAAACAAGCATGCCTGCCGGCAAACTTGTTACACATATGCTCACTTCCTTTTATATGTTTGCCAAAACAGTAAAAGACGGCAGCCCGGCAGTGTTTGGCGAAAAGTTGGATGAAGTTGCGCCCAGCCTGACTGAGGCAGCTGAAAAATTTACAGAGAAAACAATTGAAGTAATTTCATCCTTAACCAGTGAGGAATTGGAAAGAAAAATTGATATGACGGGAATTTTCGGAATGGAACTTACCGGCACCCAGCTGCTCCAGATTGCAATGGATCATGAAATTCACCATAAAGGGAACCTGTTTGTTTATGTACGGGAAATGGGACATACGGAGCTTCCGATGTTTGTGAGCAGAGGGTAATAAAAAAAGACGGACGCATAGCCCGTCCGTTTTTTATAGGCTATTAAGTGGTGAAATCAATTCTGCCAGTTCATTTTTGGGTGAATTTACTTTGGCTGATACCGGATATTTTTCCATTTTTTCAGCCGGGTACGGTTCAAGCAAGGACTTTAGATATTCAGTGTCATGAAAACGGGGATTCAGCCAATCCTCAAAATCATTTTCCTTTAGGATGACCGGCATCCTGTCATGAACTTCTTCTGTTACTTCATTAGGCCCCGTTGTTATGATTGTACAGGTTAATAAAGGAGTTTTGCCTTTATTCCATATATCCCAAATCCCTGCAAAAGCGAAAGGCTGTTCGTCTTTCATAATAAACCTGTAAGGCTGCTTTCCTTCTTCGGTTTTCTTCCATTCATAAAATCCATCTGCCAGGATTAAGCATCTTTTGCTTCTAAAGGGAGCCTTAAAGCTTGGTTTCGAGTCGATGCCCTCAGCTCTGGCGTTTATCATTTTGCAACCTATTTTTTCATCCTTCGCCCAGAAAGGAACCAGTCCCCATTTCATCTGTCTGCCGATCCGCTGCTTGCCGTCAGCAGTGACTGTTAAAATATTCTGGCTGGGAGCAATATTATATCTGGGCATAACCTCACCTTCTGCATATTCAAACCCATAAAGCAGCTGAAGTTTATGAATTGTTTCCGTTAAAGTAAACCTGCCGCACACGATAATCACCTCTTTCAGTAAATTTCAATATATTGTTCATCTATTCCCGGTTATAGCGCATATTAAGACTGTCAGCTATTTTAAGGGAGGAAAGAAATATGACAAAACAAGGCAGACAAAATCCAAATCAAACAAGAGCCCAAATTGAAAAACAGGATAAGCGAAATGATGTTGAACTCGGAAGCGAGTTTCAGGCGGGAAACAATAAATCACAAAGCCAGAAAAAAAGCGGGAAACAAATTAATAAGAAATAACTAAGATGAAATCCCCCAATTTAAGGGGGATTTTTTAGTAATTGATCTTCGCGATAAATCACCGGACTTCCTCCTATCATAATTCATAATAGTACCTTTACCAGTTAAAAAATATCTATCCATTTTACGGAATAGGTTTAGAAACCCTATAAAGAGACTAAATATAAGTATTAAACTCCGAGGTGAGAGACATGTTCGATATTTTAGGAAAACAATTTGAAAAGCCTGAAGGATTACTGGGAAAGCTTGCGGGGAAAATTATGTACTTTGAAAACCGCAAGATTAACAAATGGACTATTGAACAATTACAGATAAATCGCAGAGACTCCATTTTAGAGGTTGGCTTTGGCCCCGGCTACAGCATAAAACATATAATGGATCACTGGCGCCATGCAGAAACGGATGGAGTCGATGTATCAGAAGATATGAAAGCTGCTGCAGCCAAACTGAATGATGACTATATCCAGCAGGGAAAAGTCCGATTGTTCGTAAAAGATATCCACGATTACTTCCCGGATAAAAAATATAATAAAATCTTTTCAGTCAACAATTATCCACTCTGGACAAAACCTAGAGAATCCCTTCAGCACCTGCATGGGATGCTTGAGAAAGACGGAGTAATTGCCATCACGGTCCAGCCGAGAGAAGAAGGAGCAGATGAAACCATAACCAAAAACCTTGGGCAGGTAATCAAAGCTGATATGGAGGCTGCAGGATTCCATTCCATTTCCATATCATATAAAGAGGCCCGGCCCGTTTTAACCGTGTGTGTAACTGGAATTAAGTAATAGAAAAGAGCGGGAATGCCCCCGCTCTTCTTTGTTTCACCAGCCCCGGCTCGCTCCTCCGCCGCCTGATGAGCCGCCTCCGCCTCCCCGCGGACCGCCGCCTCCTCTTCCTCCGCCTCCCCCTCTTGAGAGAATGGAAAGTATGGCATATGAAAAGGCTCCGCCAAAGAATTTTATATCAAGAAACAGCAAACCGACAGCAATGATAATCAGCAGCCAGGACGGGATGCCAATGCCTTCATCCTTTGACCCGGCACCCGCATAATCACCGCTCTTCCCTAAGTTCACTTCTTCACCTGCAGCCTCCTGTAAAAGCACTTTATAGGTTTCAATTACCGCTCTGCCCGGCTGGCCATCCTGGAGATATGGAATGGTAACCTGATCAAGAATCCGGCCTGCTTTTCCATCTGGAATCCGGCCTTCAAGCCCATATCCAACCTCAATGCGCACCTTCCGATCCTGCATGGCCACAACTAGTAAGACACCATTATTCTCAGCAGCACTGCCAATGCCATATGCCCGAAAAGCTTCATTTGCATATTCTTCAATCGGCCTGTCGCCAATTGTATCAACGGTTAGCACTGCCACCTGTGCAGTTGTCTGATCCTCCAATTGTCTCCCCAGGTTAATCAGCTCAGATTTTTCCCGTTCATTTAGAACTCCTGCAAAATCCTGAACATAAATATCTCCAGCAGGCTGGGGGATGGATTCATCTGCATTGACTGAGAATGCACCCATTAATAAATTTATTAAAAGAAGGGTCAAAAAGACCCTGCGGATGATCATTCTCCATTGCCTCCAAAGTCAACGTCAGGTGCTTCATTCGCCAGAGGATCCGCCCTGAAATATTCTTTCTCATCAAAGCCTGTAATCCCGGCTACAATTGCACCCGGAAACCTTTTTACTTTTTTGTTATATATAGAAACCTGGGCATTATAATCTTTTCGGGCAACCGAAATCCGGTTTTCCGTACCGGCAAGCTCGTCCATTAATTGGGTGAACTGCTTATCCGCCTTCAGGTTGGGATAGTTTTCGACTACTACAAGCAGCCGGCTCAGAGCGCCTGACAGTTCTGCATTTGCTGCTGCTTCCTCTTCAGGCGAACGGGCTCCCGCCAATCTGGCACGTGCATCTGATACCGCCTGAATGGTCTCCTTCTCATGTGCAGCATACCCCTTTACCGTATTTACCAGATTAGGAATCAAATCCAGTCTTCGCTGCAGCTGGTTCTCAATTTGAGAATATGCCTGATCCACATTTTCCTCAGCACTGACAAATCCATTATAGCTGGACATCAGCATTATACCTGCTATGACTACTGCCGCAATCACGGCAATTATAACTCCCATACCTTTTTTCATTTTTAGCCACTCCTGTTTCTATGTTGTTTTTGTCACTTGCATGGTATTTTTCCTTTTTTGGGTGAAAGTTAAACCAGGAGATTCCTTTCCCTTAAAACATATGAAAAACCGGAACCCATCCAGGCTCCGGTCCAAATATGTTTATTTAATAAAGTTCTTTGCAATCAGTTCACTGAATTCCGGTTTATCCTTCAGGAATTTTAACGTGTAGGATGAATCTGCAAATTCCTGGATTGTTTCTGCATTTACATCATAAGTGAACCCAATTCTTTCCCAGGCGCGGTCTACGACTTCTTTTTCCAGCTCCTGCCCGGTCACTTCTTTAATGTCTTTGATTGTAATGGCTTTTGCTTCTTCAGGATTTTCTTCGATAAATTTCACAGCATCTTTATGTGCATCAACAATTTTCTGTACCTTTTCCGGACTGCTCTTCACTGCGTCGCCCGTTGCAACTAATACGGATGCCGGAAGTGTTTCACCGAAGGAGACCTCATCCCATCCGATTACCACTTCTGCATTTGTTTCCTGTTCGATGACTGCTGCCCATGGTTCCGGAGCAACTGCAATATCGACTTTACCTGTTTTCAGCATGCTTGCATATTGTGCCGGGTTGCCTGTTAAATGCTTCATGGTACCGCCGATGCGTGCTGACGTGATGCCGGCTTCTTCAAGATAGGTTTCGTACTGGACATCATGTGTGCAGCCTACACCAGGCGTGATGAATGTTTTCCCCTGAAAATCTTCCAGTGAGTTGATTTTTACCCCTTCCCTGGCAAGGACAACGGTTCCCCCAGTTGAAGCACCTGCGATAATTTTTACATCTGCTCCGGTTGAGAAATTGTTCATGGCTGGCCCGGGTCCTACCAGACCTGCATCAATGTCGCCTGTTTTCAAAGCTGTCATGAAAGAACCGCCTTCAGCAAATGTCTTATATTCTACTTTCGTTCCATCGCCAAGCTGTTTTTCAAAAAATCCTTGATCTTTCGCAACCATTGCCGGCACATGATTGATATTAGGAAAATAACCGATGACAATCTTGTCTTCCTTACCGCTGCTCTTCTCTGATGATCCGCAGCCGGCAAGCAGCCCGGTAAACATAAACAATACAGCAACCCATAAAAACGCCTTTTTCATGAATATCCCTCCAGATTTAAGACTCTAATCCCCATTTTTTAATAACAGATTTTTCAATGCGCTGGAATATGAATTGGTCAACAATCATTCCGATTGCTCCAATAATAATCATGACACCGATTACGATGTCCATTCTTCCAAAGTCTGAAGCATATCGAAGTGTGTAGCCCAATCCTGGTCCTGTGCTTAAAAGCTCACCAGCCATCAGGGCGCGCCAGGCAAATGCCCAGGCAAGGCGGGAGCCGGTTACTACGTAAGGAATGGATGCCGGAAAAATGACACGTGTGAATAAATCTATTCCAGTCGCACCCATTGTCTGGGCTGCTTTGATATATAAGGGTGAAACATTTTTAATCCCTGTTCTCATATTAAGAGCCATAACAAATGTACCGCCGAGTATGGTCACAAAAATAACTGCCTTCTCATTTAAGCCGAACCACATAATCGCGAGGGGCAGCCAGACGATGCTTGGTACACTTTGCAAAGCGAGAATGACAGCTCCCAGGGTTTCATCAGCCGTTTTGGATTTCCCTAAAAGAATTCCAATCAGAGTACCAATAATAAGGCTGATTGTTAAACCGACTGCAAGCCGCTTAAAGCTTGCGATTAAATCATAGATTAATGTTTTATCCTGAAACCCTTCAACAAGAGCATTGAATACACTGGACAGGGAAGGGAAAATCAGAGGATGCCAGAGCTCAAGCCGTGATCCAATTTCCCAGAATGCAATGATGGCTGCAAAAAATATGATCCGTTTAATGGCTGTTTGCATATTGGAGCTCCTCACTGACAACTTTATCAATTTCCTTTTTCAGGTATTTCATAATATGGTCTTCAATTTCAAGCATTTCTTTTTTGTGGTCCTCCCGTGGTCTGGGAATATCAACGATTATGTCCTGTAAAATGATTCCCGGCTTTGTACCCATTACAATGATCCGATCCGACAGTTTTATAGATTCTGAGATGCTGTGAGTAACAAAAAGAATCGTTTTCTTCGTCTCAGTCCAAATGTTCTCCAGCTGTCCGTGCAATCGTGAACGGGTCTGTTCATCAAGAGCTCCGAATGGTTCATCCATCAGTAGTGTTTCAGGGTTCATGGCAAGTGCTCTTGCGATTGCTACCCTCTGCTGCATTCCTCCTGAAAGCTCATGAGGATAATGGGATAGATATTTTCCCAGCTGAACCATTTGCAGATACTTCAGTGCCGTTTCCTCTGCATCCTTTTTCTTCATTTCTTTTTTCAGGGGAAATGTGACATTTTCTATGACTGTCAGCCACGGGAATAAAGCTGCCTGCTGGAAAACCATTCCCCTGTCTTTCCCGGGTTTTGTTATGGTTTTTCCATCGATTTGAATGTTGCCTGAAGTTGTTTTAGTCAGCCCTGCAACAATTGATAGAAGCGTTGACTTTCCGCATCCTGAAGGGCCTAAAATGGAGACAAATTGCCCTTTTTCAACCGATAGATTAATATCTTTCAGGACGTCAACGGGCCGATTCTCTTTATCGTTATATTGTTTATTTACATCGTTTATCTCAATGAACATTCAAAATCACCTATTCCTATAAATCTCATTAATTTACTCGGATTACTTGTAATTATAATGTATTCACTTTGCATGTCAACCTTTACAACAAATATTTTTAAAAATGGGCATAATCAAATAAAGTGAAACTTCAATCAGTGGGA